>NZ_WQPP01000033.1:0-38976 GCF_018785345.1 Clostridium sp. MCC345 | reverse complement strand
GTTTATTCATATCCATTGTTCAGTTTTCAAGGATCAATCTGCTTTTTCAGCAGCGAAGATTATTTTATCAAATCTTCATTTTCTTGTCAAGTACTTATTTTAGTACTTTTATTTTAACCACATTTGAACTCAGTTAAAATAAATGGCGGAGAAGGAGGGATTTGAACCCTCGCGCCGCTATTAACGACCTATCCGCTTTCCAGGCGAACCCCTTCAACCACTTGGGTACTTCTCCATAATGCTCTCAGTTCATTGTATGGTATTTAATTGACGGAGAGAGTGGGATTCGAACCCACGGCTCCTTACGGAATCACTGGTTTTCAAGACCAGCTCCTTAAACCACTCGGACATCTCTCCATGAAGTTTAGTTGCTTCTTCTTGCGCAGCGACCTTGACTATTATATCTTACCGACCAACGGTTGTCAAGCATTTTTTTCGCTTTCTTTCGTTTTTTCTTTTTAGCAACCTCAGCGTCATGTTTCCGTGTCGCTCGCGGTGATATAGATATTACAGGAAAAGTCGAAACCTGTCAACCCCTTTTTTTCATTTTTTTGCTAAAAACTTTTTCTTACCTTATATATAAATTATATATAAATTCTCTCCGCTGCATATCGCTTACATGTAGCTTTTCTTTTTAATCCATGCTAAAATAGATTGACTTTCAAAATCTATGCAACAAGGAGGTACCTATGAAAACAGTTACAGAACGTTTTTTAACATACGTAAAGCATCACACCACTTCCGATGAAGCATCCGATACCTTTCCCAGCACCAAGCGACAGCTTGCCTTTGCCGCTTTTCTTGCAAAGGAATGTGAAGCGATTGGTCTGCAATCCGTTTCTGTGGATGCCTATGGCTATGTGACCGCACTTCTGCCTGGCAATACAGCAAACGCTCCCACCATCGGCTTTATTTCCCACATGGATACCAGCCCCGATGCAAGCGGTGAAAATGTCCTTTCAAATATTGTGGAAAATTATGACGGCAAAGCAATCCCCCTCAATGGTACCGTTCTTTCTCCCAAGGAATTTCCTTCCTTAAAGGAGTATATCGGGCAGACCCTCATCACCTCAGACGGCACCACCCTGCTTGGCGCGGATGATAAAGCAGGCATTGCCGAAATTCTCACTGCCGCAGAATATCTTCTCGCACATCCCGAAATTCCCCATGGAGATATTCGCATTGCCTTTACCCCCGATGAAGAAATCGGCAAGGGTGTGGATTTCTTCGATGTGGACAAATTTCACGCAGATTTCGCCTACACGCTGGATGGCGGCCGCATCGGTGAGCTGGAATATGAAAACTTCAATGCGGCACGCGCAATCATTCGCATCAAAGGGAAAAATGTACATCCCGGCTCTGCAAAAAATGTCATGAAAAACGCCGCCCTCATCGGTACGGAAATTGCTTCTCTCCTGCCGGAACGCGAAACACCCGCGAAAACCGAAGGCTACGAAGGCTTTTTCCATCTCTGCTCCTTTGAAGGTGATGTCACCTCCGCAACCCTGAATTATATCATTCGTGATTTTAACGCAGACTCCTTCGCGCACCGCAAAGAGCTTCTGCGGCTGATTGTGGAACGCAAAAATGCACAGTATAATAACTGTATCGAATTGGATTTGCATGATGAATATTATAATATGCTCTCGCAGATTGAACCCCACATGGAAATTGTAAGCCTTGCAAAGCAGGCAATGATCGACTGCGGCATCACTCCCATCATTCAGCCTATCCGCGGCGGCACAGACGGTGCGCGTCTTTCCTTCATGGGTCTGCCTTGTCCGAACCTTTTCGCCGGCGGTCATAATTTCCACAGCAATTATGAATATGTCCCCGTTCCTTCCATGGAAAAGGCAGTCAGCATGATTGTTCGTATCGCAGAACTTGCCGCAACGACGCTTGACTTTCAAAAAAACGTATGATATCATTTTCTCATATTATTTATGATAACAGCGATGATTGAGTATATGGGCAAAACTGGTTACAGCCGCAGAGAGCAGTCCGGTCGGTGAAAGGTCTGCAGCACAGTTTTTGTAAATTACGCCTCATGAGCTTTGTGTAGGAAATGACACAACGATTGCCCTACGTTACAGGGGCAGGAAGATGCTTGTCTTTTTGCAGAATAGGCATAAATTAAGGTGGTACCACGGGTTCTCTCGTCCTTTCGGCGAGAGGCCCTTTTTTATGCTTTTGCGCAAGGCTTCGCTGCATCAATCTATCCATCATATATCAGAAAAGGAGAATGTAACATGAACGCTTATGAAGTATTAAAGGAACGCGGCTTTATCGAACAGCTGACACACGAAGAAGAAATCAAAGCGCTTTTTGAAAAAGGCGGTGTCACCTTCTATATCGGCATCGACCCCACCGCGGACAGCCTGCACGTTGGGCATTTCCTGACCGTTATGGCTATGGCGCACATGCAGCGCTGCGGCAACCGCCCCATCTGCCTGATGGGTGGCGGCACAGGCATGATTGGCGACCCCTCCGGCAAAGCCGATATGCGTAAAA
This sequence comes from Clostridium sp. MCC345, assembly GCF_018785345.1. Classification (NCBI taxonomy): domain Bacteria; kingdom Bacillati; phylum Bacillota; class Clostridia; order Eubacteriales; family Clostridiaceae; genus Clostridium; species Clostridium sp. MCC345. Next base: position 36,465 of record NZ_WQPP01000033.1, on the reverse strand, counting down.
TGATGACTGTCGAAACCATCGACCATAACGTAGCCTGCATCAAAAAGCAGCTTTCCCGTTTCATCAATTTCGATGAGGGCGAGGGCGGTGCCATCATTGCCAATAACGCAGACTGGCTGAGAAATCTGAACTATATCGAATTCCTGCGTGAAATCGGCACCCATTTCTCCGTAAACCGTATGCTTGCGGCAGATTGCTTCAAAACCCGTATGGATAGAGAGCTTGGTCTGTCCTTCCTCGAATTTAACTATATGATTATGCAGGGCTACGATTTCTACGAACTGAACAAAAGATACAACTGTATGCTGGAAATGGGCGGCAATGACCAGTGGTCTAATATCATCGCAGGCGTAGAGCTGATTCGCCGCAAAGCGCAGAAGCCCGCTTATGGCATGACCTTCAAGCTGCTGACAAACAGCGAAGGCGTAAAAATGGGCAAAACCGTTTCCGGTGCCGTTTGGCTTGACCCTGAAAAAACCTCTCCCTACGAATTCTATCAGTACTGGAGAAATATCGGGGATAAGGACGTTGAAAAATGTCTGGCTCTGCTGACCTTCCTGCCTATGGATGAGGTTCGCCGTCTGGGCGCACTGGAGGGCGCGGAAATCAATCATGCAAAGGAAGTCCTTGCCTTTGAGCTGACAAAAATCGTACATGGCGAAGCAGAAGCAACCAAAGCACAGGATGCCGCAAGAGCATTGTTCGGTAAGGGTGCTGCAACCGTGGATGCCCCCTCTACAGAAATTTCTGCCGCCGAATTTGCAGAAGGCATGGATATCCTGACACTGCTGACCACAATTAAGGTCGTTCCTTCCCGCTCCGAGGGCAGACGTGCCGTGCAGCAGGGCGGCGTAAAGCTGGCAGAGCAGCCCATAAAGGATATTGATTTCAAAGTAACCGCAGACCTCTTTACAGATGGTAAGCTGTTGGTGCAGAAGGGCAAAAAGACCTTCCATAATGTCATTCTGAAATAAGAACCATATAAAAAAAGAACCACATAAAAATAAGAGGTGTTTTTCACCTCTTATTTTTATGCTCTAAATTATCTGATTCGCCCAAAAGCAGCTTTTCCAGCTCCTTCGGCGTATGTACCAGCTGTGTCGCACCCGCCTGCTTCAGAAATTCCGCATCCCGAAACCCCCAGCAAACGCTGATGCAGTCCATTCCTGCGTTTTTTGCCGTCTGCAAATCCACCTCGGAATCCCCGATGTATAAGCAGTCCTCTCTTTTCACACCAAGCCGCTCCGCCGCCGTAAAGACCATATCGGGTGCAGGCTTGCGCCGAATCCCCTCGGCTTCTCTCTCTCCTGCCGCCGCATCAATGCAGCCGGGGAAATATCTTTCGCAAAGCCCCTTCACCGCCGTATCAAATTTATTCGATACCACACCAAGGCGCAGACCACTTTCCTTCAGCCTTTTCAGCAAAGGCAAAATCCCCTCGTAGGGCGCGGTTTTGTCCGCCATGTGTGCCTTATAATATGCCTGATATTCCGCCAGACAAGCCGCAAAAACCGCCTCCTTCGTCCCCTCAGGCAAAGCCGACCGCATCAGAAACTCACTCCCATTTCCAAGAAATTTTCGGATTTCTTCTTTCCTCCGCAAAGGAAAGCCGTGCGCCTGTAAGGTCACATTCACACTGCTTGTTAGGTCATCCAGTGTGTTCAGCAGCGTCCCATCCAAATCAAACAAAATTGCCTGTTGTTTTTTCATTTTTTTCACCTCCGTCCGCTCCTATTTTATTCTTTTTTTCATTCATATTCAACAATTTTAACGCTAGTTATTTTGTATGGATTTTTTTTGCCCACCCCCTTGTCAATTTGTCCCAACAGGTCTATAATAAGACTTAAATAAAAAAGGAAACATTTTTATTACATAAAAATGCAGTTTTTTCTCAAAAACTGTCATGCTTTTTCTTTAAAGGAGGAATTCTTATGGCAAAGAAAGTATTGATGTTAGCAGGCGATTTCACAGAAGATTATGAAACAATGGTACCCTTCCAGGCAATGGAAATGTTGGGCTATCAGGTAGATGTTGTATGCCCCGATAAAAAAGCAGGCGATATTATCCGTACAGCAATTCACGACTTTGAAGGCGAACAGACATACTCCGAAAAGAGAGGTCATAACTTTGCTCTGACAGCAGATTTTGATGCAGTAAATACAGCCGATTATGCAGGTCTGTTTATCACAGGCGGTCGTTCTCCCGAATATCTGAGACTGACCCCCAGAGTCATCGAAATCGTACAGGAATTCTTTGCAGCAAATAAGCCTGTCGCTGCAATCTGCCACGGCCCTCAGATTCTGACCGCTGCCAATGTGCTGAAAGGCAAAAAGGCAACCGCATATCCCGCAGTTGGTCCCGATATCACTCTGGCAGGCGGCGAATATGTAGCTGTTGATGCTTCCGAGGCTGTTGTAGACGGCAATCTGGTAACTGCTCCCGCATGGCCCGGCGATTCCGCAATCACAAGAGAATTCATCAAGCTGATGGGCGCAAAATGGGAACTGTAATCACAGTAACTTTGTAATATCTTTTTCTTAAAATAAAAAAAGCAGGGAGGACTTTTCTTCGGAATTGCTCTCTCTGTTTTTATTTTGCCCGTTTCCCCGTGCCCTTCCCCTTCTGCTTGTACTTTCGCCATTTTTCCTTTATAATAAAAGATACGAAAATTTGAAACTGAGAAAGGAGAACTTCTTATGTCCAATATTGCATTAGAAGAAAAAATAAGAAATCTCTCTGCGGATTATATCTATCAGCAGGCAGTCGGCTCTCTGCTGCTGCTGCTCATGAGTGCCATGGAGGATGCCGAAAAAGGCGTAACCGCCCTCCCCTATGAAATCCCTGCCGATGTGCAGGAAATCAAGGAGGAAATCAAGGCATACCTCATCCGCCTGGAGGATCTGCTCGAAAGCGATGCCGCATCCCGCATAGTTGCACTGGAGGACTGCATGGAGCTGAAAAAGCGTCTGCTTTCCATCTACGAAACCATCTACAGCTATTTCTCCCAGTGGAACATCATCTCCACGCTTGTCAGCGACCAGATTGCCCTGCGCAAATATAAGGAGGACGGCGTATCCCAGAAGCAGGTGGAATGGTCTCTGTTCTTTGCAGACTGCCACGCCTTTATGGAAAGTGCGGAAACTCTGCTCGATCAGAAAACCTACATGGGGCAGCTTCTCAAGTGTATCCCCCTCTATATGACAAGGGATAAATATTATGACACCGTCCGTGCCTCTCTGGATGCCGCTTTTGCAGGCGAAAGCAGGGATTTTATCGATGCTTCCCTGAAAGCCTTCGAGGGCTTTTGCAGTCCGCAGGAAAATCCCCTGTACGGCAAATATTTTCCCGAACTCGCAGAATGGATTGGACAGAAGCGCATGGTTCTTCCGCATAAGCTTTCCGATGAGGAGCTTGCAAATTTCTATGAGGAGCTCAAGGAAACCTTTGAAGCATTGGAGCAGATTGAGGAATATTTCTCCTGTATCCTGCATGATATCAATTCCCTGATTCTCCTGTTCTATCTCACCTATTCCTTCACGGACATCACAGAGGGCAGTGCTGCCTATGCCGATTTGTATCATATCGTCTGCGATTTCATCAGCGATAAGCTGACTCTGACCGAAAAAGCGGCTTATCTGGATACCCTCACAGAGCAGCTGGAGGCAACCGTTGAGCCTGTCATTGATAAAGCAAATGCCATCGGTAAGGAAGAATATGAAGCCCTGCAAAAGGCAGGCTCCTTCGCCGGCTTCTCCGCGGATACCAAAAAGGTTCTCATGACAGAGGAATTCATCCGCGAATGCTTCTTCGGTGATTTGAACGATGAATTGTTCCATTTCGATATCCCGGAGGAGCTTCCTGCCGCAACCGCAGAGGAAAAGAAAGCCCTCTTTGATGCGTTTATTACAAAAACAAGAAACCACTTCGACACCCTGCCTACCCAGACCAGAAAGCTGGCAATGCAGAATCTGACAGGTGCTTTGCCCCCTGTCTATACTGTCCATGATGTGATGGATATGATAATGGAGGCCATCGACAAAGCAGCCTCCGAGGAACAGAAGGTTCTGATTGTGGATAAGGTCGGTATGGTATTCAACGAAAACGGCTGGCAGTCCATCACCGAAGACTATGATGATGACTGCGGCTGTGGGCATGACCATCATCATCACCACGATGATGACTGCGGCTGTGGGCATGACCACCACCATCACCACGATCATGACTGCGGCTGCGGACATGACCACGACCATCATCACCACTAAGGAGGATTCGTATGTTTACCTTTAATCATTACAATTATAACGTGTTGGATTTAGAAAAAAGCATGGCATTCTATGCAGCCGCACTTGGTCTGAAGGAGGTTCGCCGCAAGGAAGCCCCTGACGGCAGCTGGAAGCTGGTTTATCTGGGTGACGGCAAATCCGATTTCACATTAGAGCTGACTTGGCTGCGCGACCGCAAGGAGCCCTACAACCTTGGCGAAAATGAATTCCATCTTGCTTTTCAGGCAGAGGATTTCGATGCGGCACATGCAAAGCACAAGGAAATGGGCTGCATCTGCTTTGAAAATCCCGAAATGGGCATCTATTTCATCAACGATCCGGACAATTACTGGCTCGAAATTATCCCGACCCCTTAACGTAAAATCCCCTTGGAATTTCTCCAAGGGGATTCAAATTTTATTTTTCTTATTTTTTCAGCTGTGCCAGTCTTTCCTCAACCTGTGCCAGCATTGCTTTATATTTTTCTTCCTTCGCCTTTTCTTCTTCAATTACATGCGCGGGTGCCTTTGCAACGAAGCCCTGATTTGCCAGCTTCTTCACAACGCGGTCAACCTCTTTTTCCAGTTTGGTCTTTTCCTTTTCCAGACGTTCGATTTCCTTCGCGAAATCAACCAGCTCTGCCAAAGGCATATAGATGGTCGCATCCTGAACCACAACAGAAACCGCATCCTCGCCAATGCCTGCCTTGTCCGTCTGCACGGTTACCTCGCTTGCGTGTGCCAGTGTCTTAAAGAATACCTTGGAATGTTCAAAGATATACCGAACACCTTCGTTTTCGGAAACAACGTAAACATGTACCTTCTTAGAGGGCGCAACGTTCATTTCCGCACGAATGTTACGAATATTTCTTACTGCCTCTTTGATGGCATCGATTTCCGCTTCATTTTCCTTGAAGTTCCATTCCTCCTTGTAAACAGGCCACTGAGAGGTCATGATGGTTTCTTCCTCATCCTGAATATGCATAAACAGCTCCTCTGTAATGAAGGGCATGAAGGGGTGCATCAGCTTCAGTGCATTGATCAGAACCTGCTTTAGCGTCCACAGTGCCGCTGCTCTTGTGCTGTCCTCCTTGTTATACAGGCGAGGCTTCACCATTTCAATATACCAGTCACAGTATTCATCCCAGATGAAATCATAAACCTTCTGTGCCGCCAGACCAAGGTCATATTTGCTCAGGCTTTCCTGTACTTCCTTCGCCAGCGTGTTTACCTTGGACAGAATCCATTTATCCGCAGAGGTCAGCATCAGGAACTTAGGTTCTTCGCCATCCTCCATATTCATCATCACGAAACGGGACGCATTCCACATCTTGTTGCAGAAGTTTCTGCAATTATCCAGTCTTTCCCAATAGAAACGCATATCATTACCGGGTGCGTTGCCTGTAATCAGCATCAGACGCAGGGGGTCAGCACCGTAGTTTGCGATAACCTCCAGAGGGTCAATCCCATTGCCCAGAGATTTGGAGAATTTTCTCCCCTGATCGTCACGAATCAGCCCATGAATCAGAACATCGTTAAACGGTCTTTCGCCAATCTGCTCCATGCCGGAGAATACCATTCTGATAACCCAGAAGAAAATGATATCATAGCCTGTTACCAAAACGCTTGTGGGATAGAAATGCTTCAGCTCCTCTGTTTCATGTGGCCAACCAAGCGTGGAGAAGGGCCACAGCGCAGAGCTGAACCAGGTATCCAGTGTATCCTCATCCTGTGTGATATTTGCGGAGCCGCATTTTTCGCATTTTCCGGGGTTTTCCTTCGCTACTGTGATATGACCGCAGTCCGCACAGTAGTATGCAGGAATTCTGTGTCCCCACCAAAGCTGACGGGAAATACACCAGTCACGGATATTATCCAGCCAGTGCATATAAATCTTGCCGAAACGTTCGGGAACAAATTTCAGCTCCTGATCCTGATAAACCTTGATGGCAGGCTTTGCCAGCTCGTCCATCTTTACAAACCACTGCAGTTTAATCATGGGTTCGATGGGTTCGTGGCATCTTTCATGGCAGCCTACCGCATGGGTAATATCCTCGATTTCAACCAGATAGCCTTCCTCATCCAGCTGTTTTACGATTTCCTTTCTGGCCTCCAATCTGTCCATGCCTGCAAATCTGCCTGCCTTCTCATTCATTGTGCCGTCATCATTCATCACGCAAATACGGGGCAGGTCATGTCTCAGCCCAACCTCGAAGTCATTCGGGTCATGTGCAGGTGTAATTTTTACAACACCGGTACCAAATTCTCTGTCAACATATTCATCCGCAACGATGGGTACTTCCTTATTCAGAACGGGAACGATACAGGTCTTGCCGATCAGGTGCTGATATCTTTCATCTGCGGGATGTACCGCAACCGCAGTATCGCCCAGCATGGTTTCGGGTCTGGTGGTTGCCAGTCTCAGCTTTTCATCAGAACCAACAATGGGGTAATTGATATGATAAAAATGCCCTGCCATATCAACATGCTCTACCTCTGCGTCAGAAATTGTAGTCTGACACTCAGGACACCAGTTGATAATCTTTTCCCCGCGGTAAATATAGCCCTTTTCATACAGACGGCAGAAGGTTTCCAGAACCGCTTCGGAGCAGCCCTCATCCATCGTAAAGCGTACACGATCCCAGTCGCAGGAGCAGCCCAGCTTTCTCAGCTGGTTCAGAATAATGCCGCCGTATTCTTCCTTCCACGCCCACGCGCGTTCCAAAAAGCCCTCACGACCAACATCCTCCTTTGTCAGCCCTTCGGATGCCATCTTCTGCACAACCTTCAGCTCTGTGGAAATGCTTGCATGGTCAATGCCGGGTACCCAGAGTGCGTTGTAGCCTGCCATTCTTTTCCAGCGAATCAGGATATCCTGCATGGTGTTGTCCAGTGCATGTCCCATGTGCAACTGCCCTGTGATATTCGGGGGCGGCATCACGATGCAAAAAGGTTCTTTTGTTTTATCTACTTCTGTATGGAAATATTTCTTTTCCATCCATTTGTTGTAAAGTCTTTCCTCTACAACAGAGGGGTCAAAATTCTTTGCCAGCTCTTTCATAGTATTTCCTCCTATTTTTTTCATTTCACCGTGAATCAAAAAAAGCCTCCGTCCAACCAAAGGACGAAAGCTCGCGGTACCACCTTATTTCCCGTTTCTAAAAACGGACACTTTATCGTCTGTAACGGGACCTCCCGGCTTTGCCTACCCAGAAATTTCTTCTGAAATCCCCTTCAACAAAGCAACTCCAAAGCTACCTTCCACATTCTTTCTACAAAGGATTTTTCAGCCAATGAATCCTTCTCTCTGTATAGTTCGGATGTGTACTCCTCTTTTTCTCTGTCTTTCACAGTGTTGTTTTTCTTTCTATATCTCAAGATTTTATTCAATTCTACCAGTTTTGTCAACCCTAAATTAGTAAATAAGTAAGAAAAAAAGACTTTTCTACTATTTTTCAAAAAGTCTTTCCTGTTTTCAACTTTAATTTTCCCTGTCCTTGGGATAACGTGAAATATTCAGCAGCATCCCAACCATCGCCATCAAAAACAACAGCGAGGTGCCGCCGTAGCTGATAAACGGCAGCGGCTGCCCCGTATTTGGAATCGTATTCGTTACAACGCCGATATTGATAATCGACTGGAAGGCGATAACCGCCGTAATCCCCGTTGCAACCAGCATCCCATAGCTGTCCTTTGCATTCATCGCAATGCGAATCCCTCGCCAGATAAGCACCGCAAACAGCAGAATCACCAACGCCGCCCCGACAATTCCCAACTCCTCGCAGATAATCGCAAAAATAATATCGTTATATGCCTCCGGAATAAAGGTTTTCTGTCGGCTCTGCCCCAGTCCAAGCCCGAATAAGCCGCCGGATGCCAGTGCATACAGCGACTGAATCGTCTGGAAGCCATCGCCCGTCGGATCTGCCCAGGGGTCAAGCCATGTCTTGATACGGGTCAGTCTGTAGCGAAACTTGGGAATCGCTACAGCAAGGCCGCAAAGAGGAATTGCCCCTGCGATTGCCGCCCCGAAATACCAAACACGAGGGCTTGCCACAAACAGAATCGTTGCACCCATCAGCCCAACCAAGAGCGCCGAGGAAAAGTTCGATATTGCAATCAGTGCCACAGGCAGCAGCAGCACGCAGCATGCCTTGAGGAACCCCTTCAGATTTGCCAGCTCCTTCCGATGCTCAATCACATAAGAGGAAAGAAACAGAATCACGGCAATTTTCGTAAACTCCGAAGGCTGAAAGGAAAGCGAACCAATCCCCAGCCAACGCTTCTGCCCGCCTGCCTCTGTCCCGACAAAGGGCAGTGCAAGCAGGAACAGGTTGGAAAGCCAGTATGCCAGCTTTGCAAATCGTCTCCAGAGGGTATACGGAATATGCATCATGCCAACCATTGCCACAATCCCCAGAACCGCCCAAAGGCTCTGCCGCTTCAGGAAATAGAACATATCATTATGGAATCGCTCCGTTGTCATTGTGTAATAATAGCTAGAGCTGAAAATCATGACAACGCCAAAAAGCACCAGAATCAGCACGATAAACAGAACCGTGAAGTCATATCCCAACGGCTTTCTATACTTCCGCTTTGCGGTTTTCTTTTTTGGTTTGACATGACTCATTTTCACACCTCATTCCAGCGTTTTTTATTTCAGATATCCCCGAACCTGCTCCTTGAACATATCTCCGCGCTGTTCGTAGTTATCAAACATGCCCCAGCTTGCGCATGCAGGAGAAAGCAGTACGCAGTCGCCGTCCTCCGCCTTTTCTCTGCACAGGTCAACCGCTTCTGCAAAGGTTTCGCAATCGGAAATGGCAGTAAAGCCGAATTTCTCCGCAGATGCGCGTACCTTCGGTGCGGTTACGCCAATCAGCACCAGATGCTTCACTCTGCCGGGAAACAGCTTTGTCCATTCATCAAAGGAGCTGCCCTTATCATAGCCGCCGCCAATCAGTACAATCGGCTTTTTCATCGCCAGTACCGCACGGATGGATGCGTCCACATTCGTCCCCTTGGAGTCATTATAATAGTCCACACCGTCCACCGTCGCAACATATTCGATGCGATGTGCTACGCCTGCAAATCCCTTCAGCACCGTGCGAATGGTATCCAATGCAATCCCCGCACAAATGCCCATTGCCGCCGCCGCCATCACGTTTTCATAGTTATGCACGCCCAGAATCTGTAATTCATCCACATGAATCAGGGTTTCGTTGATAGCGCCCCAGCGCACCTCAATGGCATCCCCGTCCAGATAAATGCCTTCCGCAAGCCTTTCGGAGGAATCGAAGAAAAATACCTTCGCCGCGGTTTTATCCGCCATTTTTCTGCAAGCCGCATCCCCATGGTTCAGAATACAGAAATCCTCTGCGGTCTGCTTTGCAAAAACTCTTTCCTTCATGGCAATGTAAACGTCCATGGTTTTATGTCTGTTCAAATGGTCGGGTGTAATATTCAGCACTGCGCTAATATGCGGATGAAATTCCTTCGCCTTTTCCATCTGGAAGCTGCTGATTTCCGCAACCACCCAATCCTTTTCGGTCAGCCGCTCTACCTCCTCGCTGTAAGGCACTCCAATGTTTCCGACAACCGCCGTACCGCTGTAAGCCGTTTTCATGATTTCGCCTGTCAGCGTGGTTGTGGTTGTTTTGCCGTTTGTGCCTGTGATTGCCGTAATCGGGCAGGGTGTCAAGCGGTACGCCAGTTCCACCTCGCTGATAACCTCGATTCCTGCATTTTCCGCCGCCGCAATAAAAGGCAGGTCGCAGGGAATACCGGGGCTTAATACAATTAAATCCTGCGCGCAGGCAATCTCATCGGGGTTTGCGCCCGTGTAAAGCACGATGCCCTCCCCCTCCAATGCCAGCACATCGGCAGAAATTTCCTCTCTTTTTTTCATATCCTGCAATGTAACCCTCGCACCCAGTCTGTTCAACAGCTTTGCCGCCGCAATGCCGCTTCTTGCCATGCCGCAGACTAAGGCCTTTTTACCATTGTATTCCACGTTTGATTCCTTCTTTCCAAAATTCCTTACAGGAACATATATTTACAGCCCAGAAAACCAATGAGACACAGCAGTGCCGTTGCCACATAAAAAAGCGTCACAACCTTGGTTTCCTTCCAACCGCATTTTTCCAGATGATGATGGAAGGGTGCCATTTTAAATAAGCGTCTGCCTTCCCCGTATTTTCTCTTTGTAAGCTTAAACCAGCCAACCTGCAGCATAACAGAAATGGATTCCCAGAGGTAAATAAACCCGACAATCACGATAAAAATGGGCATTTTCAGAATAAACGCCGCCGATGCCACAAAGCCGCCCAGTGCCAGAGACCCCGTATCCCCCATGAACACCTTTGCAGGATAGGAGTTAAAGATTAAGAACGCCATCAGACCGCCCACAATCGCACCGCAAACAGGTGCAATCGTGCTGCCTGCCGCCCATGCCACAATCATGAAGAATGCCGCCACCAGAAGGGTTACGCCGCCTGCCAGCCCATCCAGACCGTCTGTCAGGTTGACCCCGTTCACTGTTCCCAACACCGCCACAAACAGGAAGGGAATGAAAATCAGCTGTAAATCAATCATTTTCCCGTCTGTAAAGGGAATATAAATCGCCGTACCGATGCCGCTTTTCATGATATACGAGCAGAACAGCCCCGTTACAATCAGCTGTAACAATAGCTTCTGATACGCACGCAGCCCCAGAGAACGCTTTTTTACCACCTTAATATAGTCATCCAAAAAGCCAATCAGCCCATAGCACAGGGTCATCAGCATGATAGCCGCGCCGTCCCTGTTCCCATTCAGAAAGAAAAGGCTTGTAATCACAAATGCCGCCAGAAAGGCAACACCGCCCATCGTAGGCGTGCCCTGCTTTGCCAGATGTGTCTGCGGCCCGTCGTCACGCACATTCTGCCCGAATTTCAGTTTTCTCAGCATAGGAATCACGATGGGACACAAAATCACCCCAATCACGAAAGATATGATGATGGCATAGACTGCCTGTTCCAAAGAACCCACTTTAGTTCACTCCTTGCAATTTTGCTACTGTTTTTTCAAATTCTCTGCTGCGGGATGCCTTGAGCAGAATCGTATCGCCTGCTTTCAGCGTAGGCAGTCCCTTCTCCCAGAATTCTTCCTGTGTTTCCAGATAATAAACCTCTTTCATGCCTGCCTTTTTCGCCGCATCTGCCATGTAATCACAGCAAAGCCCGATGCAGTAAAGCACATCAATGCCTTTTTCCGCCGCATGGATACCGACCTCACGGTGTCCTTCCTCCGCATAATCGCCCAGCTCGCCCATAAAGCCCAGAACGGCAATCCTTCTGCCCTTTGCGTTCGCCAGAATATCCAGAGAGGCCTTGCAGGAAACCGGGTTGGAATTATAAACGTCATTCAGAATCGTAATGCCGTCCTTCGTTGTTTCAATGCTCATTCTGTTTTTGGTCGCCCGGAAGCCTTCAATCCCCGCCTTCACCTGCTCCGGTGTCAGCCCCAGCTCCACGCCGACCGCCGCCGCGGAAAGCGCATTCAGCACCATGTGTACCCCCGGAATGGGAATATTCACGCGCACATTGCCAATCGGTGTATGAATCGTGCAGGCTGTTTTTTCCAGACCAACCTGTGCAATCTCATCCGCATAAAAATCTCTTTTGTTTTCAATGCCGAACCAACGAATCTTCTGCGGCAGCTTGCCCTCCAGCGTCTGCAGCATATCGTTGTCTGCATTGAGAATCGCAACGCCGTCCTTTTCCAGATGTGCAAGCATTTCGCATTTCGCCTTCAGAATCCCTTCTCTGCTGCCCAGAAATTCAATATGCGCCACGCCGACATTGGAAATCACGCCGATGTTCGGGCGCACTGCCTTCGCAATTCTGTCCAGCTCCCCGAAGTGGTTCATGCCCATTTCAATGATTGCCGCCTGATGGTGCTCCTCAATGCGGAAAATCGTCAGCGGCACGCCAACCTCATTGTTGTAATTGCCCTGTGTCCACAAGGTATCGTATTTCTGCGAAACCACGGATGCAATCATATCCTTTGTTGTTGTCTTGCCGACACTCCCTGTCACCGCAACAACGGGAATATCAAACAGATTTCTGTAATAAGCCGCCAAATCAAGCAGCGCCTTCCCCGTATCGGGAACCAGAAGCACAATCGCCCCATTCGTGGGTGCCACCACCTTCTGAGAAAGGCAGGCGGTCACGCCGTTTGCAAAGCACTGGGGCAGAAAATCATGCCCGTCACGCACCTCTCCCACTCTTGCAACAAAAAGAACGCCTTCCTTTGTTTCTCTGGAATCCTGTGTCACATACCAGATTTCCTTATTCAGTGCTTCCTCCATATCCCCCAAGGCAATCATCTGTGCGCCTGTTGCCTTGATAATTTCTCTGATCGTAATCTTTTTCATAAGCAATCCTCTCCAAATGCCTTGCGTACTTCCTCAATGTCATCAAAATGAATGGTTTTGTCGGGGAAAATCTGATAGGTTTCATGTCCCTTCCCCGCAATCAGAATCACGTCGCCCGCTTCCGCCATAGCAACCGCCTTCTGAATGGCCTCTCGTCTGTCCACGATTTTTTCATAGGGGCAGTCTGTTTTCTTCACCCCAACCTCAACATCCTCCAGAATCTTCTCCGGGTCCTCCGTTCTGGGGTTATCCGAGGTAATGATGCAGTAGCCTGCCAGTCTGCCGCCGATTTCGCCCATGATGGGACGCTTTGTTCTGTCTCTGTCGCCGCCGCAGCCAAATACCGCAATCAGCTTGCCCTTTACAAATTCATTCGCTGTATTCAGCACATTTTCCAAACCATCGGGCGTATGTGCATAATCCACCACCGCCTGACAGCCCCTTTTGCTGCGTACCGTCTGGAATCTGCCGGAAACGCCGGGGTTTGCCGTCAGCCCTGCCACGATTTCCTCTACGGGCACACCCAGCAGAATACACGCTCCTGCCGCACCCAATGCGTTGTATACGCTGAACCGTCCGGGCGTATGCAGGTGTACAGGATACCGCTTGCCCTGCCAGAGCATGTCAAATGCCGTACCGTCTGCGGAAACGTCAATGCCCTCCGCCGTCAAATCAGCCTTGCTGTCCACGCCGATTGTCAGCACCTCGCCCTTGCTTTGCTCCTTCATATATGCGCCTGCGGCATCGTCCATATTGATGACGCTTTTTGCCGCGCGTGCGAAAAGCATCCCCTTTGCCGCCTTATAGTTTTCCATTGTTTTATGATAATCCAGATGATCCTGTGTCAGGTTCGTGAAAATTGCCACATCAAAGGCAATTCCGTCTACCCTGTGCAAATCCAAGGAATGAGAGGAAACCTCCATCACAACGTCCGTCACATCCTCATTCTTCATCCGGCGAAAGAGCGCCTGCAGCTCCTTCGATTCGGGCGTTGTCCGCTCCGCCTTCAGCACCTCATCGCCGATGCGGTTTTCAATCGTGCCGATAATGCCCACCTTTTTGCCGATTCTGTCCAAAATGGATTTCATCAGATAGGTGGTCGAGGTTTTGCCGTTTGTGCCTGTCACGCCGATGACATTCATCTCTGCGGAGGGGTGTCCGTAGAAATGGTCGGAAAGCAGTGCCAGCGCAATGCGGTTATTTTCCGTCACAAGCACCGTTACGCCTTCGGGTACGTTTTCCACCCTGTGCTCACACAGAAGGGCAGCCGCCCCCTTTTCCAATGCCATGGGAATATATTTGTGTCCGTCCGTCTGAAATCCTGTAATGCAGACAAACAGACCGTCTTTTTCTACCTTGCGGGAATCGTACTGGAAATCGGAAATTTCCACATCCGCCGTTCCCTGCTGTACCTCATAAGAAATACCCTCTAAAAGCTGTTTCAGATTCACTCTTACAGCCTCCTTTCTTTTTCGGCTTCGATAAATAAATCTCAATAATAAGCCATTTTTTAGTATACCACACTTATCTCCTACAACCAAATATTTTTGCCATTTTTCTTGAAAAATGCAAGGAAAGGCCATTTCCCTTTTTCGCTATTCCATACGGAGCAAAACCTTCGTTCCCTTGTTTACGCTTTCTCCTGCCGGCGGCATTTGTCCTGTGATGGTCTCGCCCTCTGTCTCAAGCCGTGCAGAAAGCCCTGCCTGAAAAAGTGCATTCTTTCCTTCGTTTAAGGTCATGCCCAGAAGGTCGGGTACAATCGTTTTCAATTCTGCCGCTTCTTCCGCCTCTTTTTCATCATATTTCGCTTCCATCCCCAGATACGGCAGAATATTCCGCAGCAGCTCCTGCATCACAGGTCCTGCCACCGTGCCGCCGTAATAAACACCCTGCGGCTCATCAATCAGCACCAGTGCCATCACCTGCGGATTTTCCGCCGGCGCAAAGGATAGAAACGAAGCAATATATTTTCCGCTTCTGCGCGGCAGCTTTTCCGAAGTCGCCGTCTTGCCGCCGATGCGGTATCCGGGGATATATGCCTTGCTGCCCGTTCCTTCGGAAACCACGCTTTCCAGAATCGCTTTCATCGTTTCCGAGGTTTCCTTGGAAATCACCTGCTCGCCTGTCTCATAGGTAAATTCCTCTGTCAGCCTGCCGTTTTCGTCCGCAAGCCCCCTTGCAAAATGCGGCGTAATCAAATATCCGCCGTTGACGATTGCCGATGCCGCCCGCAACAGCTGCAAAGGCGTAATCTGAAAGGACTGCCCAAAGCTCATCGTTGCCAGCTCCACAGGCCCGACATTCTCCGCCTTATGTATAATGCCCGTTGCCTCGCCTGCAAGGTCAATGCCCGTTTTTTCGGCAAAACCGAATTTTTTCATATATTCCAAAAAGGTCTCCGCCCCCAACCGCTCCCCAACCTCCATAAAAACAGGGTTGCAGGAATTCTGTACCCCCTGTACAAAGCTTTCCGCCCCATGTGTGCGCGGATAGCGCCAGCATTTAATCTGTCTGTCCCCTGCCACATAAAATCCGCGGCAGAAAAAGCTGCTTTCGGGTGTCACAGCCCCCTCCTCCAGACCTGCCGAGGAGGTCACAATTTTAAACGTACTCCCCGGCTCGTATGTATCATTGATTGCGGTATTGCGCCACATTTTGTTCAAATACTCATTTTTCTCCTGCTCGGAAAAGCTGTCCCATTTTGCCGCCAGTGCTTCATCCTGTATGGTAAACGGCTCATTCAAATCAAACGAAGGGTAATTCGCCATGGCGTAAATTTCCCCATTCTGCGGATTCAGAATGATGAGAACACCGCGCTTTGCCCCCTTCGTTTCCACCGCCTTTGCAATGGTCTGCTCCGCATATTGCTGCATCACCACATCCATCGTTGTCACCAGATTTTTCCCATCCACAGGTGGAATCCGCTCTTGCTCGCTGTCCACCTCATTTCCTCTGGAATCCGTCAGCGTAAGAATCTTCCCCCGCTCCCCCTCCAGAAGCCTGTCATATTTTGCCTCCAAGCCGATAATCCCCTGATTATCCTTCCCGACAAAGCCAATCACCTGCGCCGCCATGCTCGTATAGGGATAGATGCGCCGCACATCCTCGTCCACCTCTACCCCCGCATAGTTCGCCCTGCGGATGGCTGCCGCCGTTTCGGTGTCCACCTTTGTTTTGATGCGCACCAAGGCAACCCTCTGCTTAATTTTTTCCAAAACCTCGTCATATTCCAAATCCAGCATTTCTGCCAAAAATTGCGCCGTTTTCTCCTTTTCCTTCACCTGCACGGGAATCACACTCACGGCGTTTACCGTTTCCGTCAGGGCAATCCCTTCCCCGTTTCGGTCAAGAATCGCGCCGCGCTTCGGCGTAATCAGCCTGTCTCTGGTCTGCTGCTCATACGCCAGCTCCTGCAATTCCTCCGCCCGAAAAAGCTCAATAAAAACCAGCCGCCCCGTCAACAGCAGATACCCGCACATGGAACAGAACAAAAAAAGCAAAAGCCGTTTTTTTGCCTTTATCGTCGGTTTCTCCATACAAAACACCCCTGTCTTTTCCCTCTACTGATTATTGTATAGAAAAGACAGGGTGTCTATGCTTTTCTCTATTGCGTTGTTTTCTTCGGCTCCTCCGCCGTTTCCTCCGCGGCTTCCTTCTTCGTCAGCGTGATTTTCACCTCGCTGTCCGCCTCTACGGAAACGCCGTATTTCGGGTCCTGCGCCGTTACGGTGCTGTTCGTGGTTTCGCCCTCAAAGGTTACCTCAAAGCCTGCATCCGAAAGCGTTTTCACTGCCTCGGTGTAGCTTTTCCCGACCACATTCGGCACCTTCGCTGTTCCCTCTTCTCCTTCCGCCTTCGCAACATACAGAATTACCTCACTGCCGGCTTCCACCTTCGCGCCTGCCTTCGGCACCTGATTCGTAATCGTGTTGCCCGTCCCGACAACCTTATACGTCAGCCCCTTGCCCTCCAAATCGAGCGCAACATTATAGATGCTGCTGTCTGTGTAATCGGGCATGGTTACGGTCGTCTTGCCGCCGTTGAGTGCTGCGGCTTCTTCCGTTTCCTCTGTCGGCTCCAGATTCTTATATTTAATAATGTTTTCCATAATCTGCTTTGTCATGGTTGCGGTGGTCTGCACGCCGTCCTCATATCCCTGCGGCTTATGGATAACGCTGAATACCAGATACTGCGGATTTTCCGCCGGGAAATATGCCATGTGGGTCAGTGTCCAGTTCTTCTTGTCACGCTTGCCCTGCTCCGCCGTCCCTGTTTTACAACCGATGGAATATCCGGGAATCGCAATTTTCTTACCCGTACCATGGTCAACCGTTGCCTTCAGCGCAGTACGGATATAGTCAGATGTTTTCCGGGAAATCACCTTACGCACAACCTCTGCTGTCTGCTCCTTCACCACAGAGCCGTCATCATCCACAATCTGCGAAACCACATAGGGCTTCACCAGATTGCCGCCGTTAATCAGCGCAGAAAAGGCAGTTGCCATCTGGATAGAGGTGCAGTTAAAGGTCTGCCCGAAGGAACTTGTTGCCAGCTCAACGGGACGCAGCTGCGATTCCGCATGCAGAATCCCCTCTGCTTCGCCCGGCAGGTCAATGCCTGTTTTCTGCCCGAAGCCGAATTCCTTCTGATATTTATAGAATTTTTCCGCCCCCAGCTTCTGTGCAATCTGAATCACACCGGGGTTACAGGACTGCGCCATGATTTCCTCAACAGAAAGCGTGCCGTGTCCGCTGTGCAGATGGCAGTTGATATCTCTGTCTCCCACCGTAATTTTACCGCTGCAATTGAAGGTAGAGTTCTTCGTGATTACGCCCTCCTCCAATGCCGCCGCTACTACCAGCGGCTTATAAATCGAACCGGGTTCGTAGGTATCGCTGACGCAGAAATTTCTCCATATTGTATTCAGATAGTCGCTCTTTTCCTGATCCGTCATGGCATCCCATGTTTCCTTGAAGGTTTCATCCGTTGCAAGCTCTGTCGGCTCATCGGGGTCATTCAGGTCAAAGGTGTCCGCAGAAGCCATCGCGTAGATTTCCCCCGTATTCGGGTTCATCACGATTGCCGCCACGTTCTCCGAGGGCCATGCTTCCATGGTTTCCTTCACCGCCTGCTCGGCGTACTGCTGAATGTTGTAATCCAGTGTTGTCACAATGGTATCTCCGTCCTGCGCCTCATAATCCTGATAGGTTACCTTGTCCGCCCCCTGATACAGGATAAAGGAACGCCCGGGCGTACCCGTCATTTCATCATTATAATAGCCCTCAAGCCCCCATGTGTTGTTGAAGCCAATCAAATGGCAGGCTAAGGTTTTCAGCGGATAGGAGCGCTTACTGCTCTGCTCAAAATAAACCCCCAGCAGCTTTTTCTTTTCCAGCTCCTCCTTCACGCTTCTCTCCACGCCCTTCACCAGATATTTCCAGTGTGTCGGCGTATTGATTTTGCCCGTTTCCTGATTTTTTGTAATATGATATTCCAAATCCTCGTAGTTCAAATCGGGGAAATATTCGCAAAGGGTATCAAAGGTCTTCTTCGTTTTCTTGGCATCGTCCTCCTCCGCCAGCTGCAAGGGGTCTAATACCACGTTATACACCGCTGTCGAAACGGCAAGCACCTGCTCATTTCTGTCCAGAATACTGCCGCGGTTTGCCGCATTGACTAAGTCATAGCGGTTAATCTGCTGATTTTTCGCCGCCGCTTCAAATTCCGCGCCATGCACAACCTTCCAATACAGCACTCTGCCGAATAATACCGTCAAAATCACCATAAACACAAAAAGAATAAAAGCAAACCTTTGATTCGCTTTTATTCCTCTGGCCTTTCTTCTCATCTATCATCAATCCTTTTTAAAGAAATCTAAAATCCTGTCCACCAAAGAGGCTTCCGCTGTCGTTTCCTCTGTATCATGCTGCACCGTATAGCTCTGCTTGGGTACGTTGATATAAACCACCTGATAGGGCTGCGGTTCGCTCATGCCAAGCCGTTCTGTTGCCTCCTGCTTGATGTAGTCCATATCCAGCTGTTCTGTCAGCTCTGCCTCCAGAATCGCATTTGCGGATTTCAGGTCCTCCAGTTTGCTTTTTTCCCTTCTGAGAGAAACCTCCGCCTGATCTACCATAACGTGCATCCCCATAAATGCAATACAGCCGATAAACAGCATAATCGCAACGCCTACCATTTTCGCAAAGGAAACCTTATTTTCTCTTTCCGCCTCCTTGGCAATGCGCGCCGCTTCTCTGCGCCGTTCCTCTTCCTCCTCCCGCACACGGTAGGGGGTATAATCGGGCTGCAATTCATACGCCACATTGCCGTAGGTATAATAAGAACCGCTCTGGTTGCGTTTTCTGTTCTTCTCGTCTCTTGCTGCCATCCTTTCCCCTCCTTTCTCGGGTCTTTTCAATATTTATCAATCCTGCGAAACCCCCTCCAGCACACGCAGCTTTGCGCTTCTGGAACGAGGATTTTCCTCTAATTCTTCCTTGCTCGGTAAAATGGGCTTTCTGGTAATCACCCTGCCCAAAGGCTTTTTGCCGCAGACGCATACAGGAAACTGCGGCGGACAGATACAGGGATTTTCCTGCTTGCGGAAGGCCTCCTTCACAATTCTGTCCTCTAAGGAATGGAAGGTGATGATGCAGAGCCTGCCGCCGACCGCAAGCCTTGCGGCAACGTCATCAATCGCCCTTTGCAGTACCTCCAGCTCACCGTTTACCTCTATGCGAATTGCCTGAAAGGTGCGCTTTGCCGGATGGGGACCATCCTTTCTTGCGCCCTTCGGCACTGCCTTTTTGATAATATCTACCAGCTCGCCCGTTGTTTCAATGGGCTTTGCTTCTCTTTCCTTTACGATAAACTGCGCGATTCTTCTCGCCCAACGCTCCTCGCCATAGGTGAAAATCACTCTGTCCAGCTCATCCTCGTCATAGCCGTTCACCACGTCATACGCACTGAAGGGCCTGTCCGGATTCATCCGCATATCCAACGGGGCATCCTGCTGATAGGAAAAGCCGCGCTCCGCTTCATCCAGCTGATGCGAGGAAACACCGATATCCAGCAACATCCCGTCGATTTTTTCTATCCCCAGACTGTCCAGAATATTTGCGATATTCCCAAAATTATCTCTGACAAATGTGATTCTGTCCTTGTATTCCGCCAATCGCTTTCCTGCCGCCTCGTGCGCGTTGGGGTCCTGGTCAATGCAAATCAAACGACCGGTTGTCAGCCGTTTTGCAATCTCCAGGGAATGACCGCCGCCGCCCATGGTACCGTCTACATAAATGCCGTCAGGCCTGATATTCAAATTGTCGATGCACTCGTTCAGGAGTACGGAAATATGATGAAATTCCATGCCTGCCGCCTTTCCGATTTGTCTGTGTTGTGTGATATCTATCTTTTAAGTCATTCATAACGAATCAGCTTCTAACGAATCCTTTTGCAATCAAAGATTGCAAAAGGATTCGTTAGATTCCCAGATTTTCCATCTCAAAAGCAAGCTCGTTGCTGATGTAATCCTCTTCGTCGCTGTATTCGTTCCAATTATCCTTATTCCAAATTTCAATGCGGTTATTCACACCAATAGAAACAATATCCTTTTTCAAGCCTGCGTATTCTCTCAGATGCGTCGGCACCATAATTCTTCCCTGATTATCCAACTCACATTCCACCGCGCCTGCAAAGAAAAAACGCACAAATTTACGCGCACCGGGGTTTGTCAGCGGAAGCTGCTTCAGCTTTTCCTCGAAAATCTTCCATTCCTCCTGCGGATAAGCAAACAGGCAGTTATCCAGCCCCTTTGTCACAACGAAACGCTCGCCAAGCCCCTCTCTGAACTTTGCCGGAACGATTAAACGCCCCTTTGCATCAATCGAGTGCTGATATTGCCCTAAGAACATTTCGCTGTCACCACCTTCCGCCACTTTCACACCTTCGCGGTAGTTTTCCACCACAAAAAACCACTTTGCGCCACTTTTAACCACATTGTAATATAGCCGCCACAAAAAAACAACCCCTTCCGCCCCATTTCTATTGATTTTTTCATTAAAAAAGCGCTTTCCTTCAAGCACTTTCCCCAAGAAAAAAAGAAGTTCTCCTCCACCTCCCACCAAAATACATTTTTTCCCATTCTCCCCTTCCTCCCCTGCATCCACAAAAGAAAGAAAAGCATAAAAAAAGAACCCGAAAAATGGGTTTTCGAGTTCTCCTGCTTGTATTTATTTATTTTTATAATATTCCATCATGGCTTTGAAGCCGGGCAATGCCCCTTCGATGGTCCCCGGCGCAACGCAGTACGCAATCCGCACATAGCCGGGACAGCCGAACCCACTGCCGGGTGTCAGCAAAATCCGATGCTCCTTGATTTTCTCCACAAATTCCAAATCGTTTTCCGTCGGCGTTTTCATAAACAGATAGAACGCCCCCTCCGGCTTCGGCATTTCATAGCCGTATGCCGTCAGCGCGTCATACAGGCGTTTTCTGTTTTTATCATAAAAGCTGATATCCACCGTCTCATCGCAGCATCTGGCGCAAACCAACTGCTGTAAGCCGGAGGCATTGATAAAGCCCGTAATGCGTGTTGCAACTGCAACAGCCGCAACGATATTTTCAAAGTCCTCCACCTCGCTGCGCAGTGCCAGATAGCCAATACGGTCACCCGGCAGGGAAAGGGATTTCGAGAAGGAATACGCCACAATCGTGTTTTTATAATCATTCGGAATCCAAGGCACGCTTGCCCCGTCAAACACCAATTCCCGATACGGCTCATCCGAAATCAGATAAATCGCATGCCCGTATTCCTGCTCCTTTTTTGCCAGAACCGCAGCAATCGCCCGAATCGTCTCCTCATTATACACCACCCCCGTCGGGTTGTTGGGGTTATCAATCAAAACGGCTCTCGTCTTTTCCGTCACGCATTTTTCCAATGCCGCAGGGTCGGGCTGAAAGGTAGGAATATTCGGCGGCACTGTCGTCAGCGTGCAGCCTACGTTGTCCGCATATCTGTCGTATTCCCCGAAATAGGGCGCAAAGGTCAGAATCTCCTGCCCAGGGTCCATCAGCACCTTCAGCAGGCAGTTCAAGCCCCCTGCCGCACCGGTACACATCATGATGTTGTTCGCATCAAAATGCTCCCCAAAGCGGCGGTTCAGGCTTGCGGCAATCTTCTCCCTTGCCTCCGGAAAGCCGTTATTCGGCATATAATGATGCAGATACCAAGGGTCGGTTTCCTGCAAAACGCGGATACTCGTTTCCCGAATACTGTCGGGCGCAGGCAGGTTGGGATTGCCCATCCCGAAGTCATACACATTTTCCGCGCCGTATTTTTCCTTTAATCTTGCACTTTCTGTATACATGCTACTCATGGCAGCGCTTCTCTCCAACAGCTTAGACATCTTTTCGGAAATCATTGGCTGTCACCTTCTTTCCTTTTTTTCTTTTGTATTTTTTCCGCTTACGCCTTGTTTTCCACAAGGAAAGCAATGGCATCCACATAGCCCTTGAGACCTCTGCCCATGATGGTTTTCACGCAAGCCTTCCCCGCATAGGAAATCTGGCGGAAATCCTCTCTTTCCTTCACATCGGAGATATGCACCTCCACTGCAGGCAGGCGAACTGCCTTCAGCGCGTCCAGAATCGCAACGCTCGTATGCGTATACGCCGCAGGGTTAATCACAATTCCCTCTGTGCCGTCAAAATATGCCTGCTGGATGCGGTCTACCAAATCCCCCTCATGGTTGGATTGATAAATTTCGCCCTCCACGCCCTTTTCGGCAAAGGTTTTCTCCAGAAGTGCCTTCAAATCCTCGTAGGTCTCGGCACCGTAAATATTTTTTTCCCGAATCCCAAGCATATTGATATTCGGGCCGTTGATCACTAAAATCTTCATAATCTTACACCTCGGAATAGCAGCCTAAGAAGGACAGGCTTTCTGCCGCCTGCTCAATATCCTTCAGCACCGTCATGGTTTCGGGAGAGAAAACAGAGCCGTCCAAATCGAAATAGAAACGGAACTCGAAATCCTTCCCCGGAATCGGGCGGCTTTCCAGCTTGCACAGGTTGATGCCGCGGCAGGCAAATTTCCCAATCATTTCATGCAGAGAACCGGGTCTGTGATCCAGAGAAAGCATCAGGCTGATGCGGTTGGAGCCTGCATAAATTTCCATGTTCTTTGCAATGCAGATAAATCTGGTATAGTTGTTTTCGTTATTCTGCACGCCATCCTGCAAAACATGCAGTCCATACAGCTTCGCGCAGTCCGTGGAGGAAAGCGCCGCAAGGTCTGTTCTGCCGCTTTCCGCAACATATTTCGCTGCGGTTGCCGTATTTTCAAAAATCGTTACCTTGATGTTGGGGTTCGCCTTCAGGAAATTGCTGCACTGCTGCAATGCCTGTGTATGAGAAACAACCTCCTTCACATCCTCCAGCTTCACGCCGGGCTTTGCCAGAAGCGCATGGCTGATGTGCAGCTTAATGCTCTTTACGATATAGAATTTATGGCGCACCATCAGGTCATATACCTCGGTTACAGAGCCTGCGGAGCTGTTTTCGATGGGCAGCACGCCATATCTGCATAGACCGGATTCCACCGCATTGAATACACTCTCGAAGTTGCTGAAATACATCTTGCTGGGCAATGCAAACAATCTGTCGCATGCTCTTGCCGCATAGGAGCCCTCCACGCCCTGACAGGCAACAACAGCTTTTCTGGGAAATTCCATGTGAGGATCTGCAATGTTTTTCAGAATTTCTTCGGAAAGTGCTGTTTCCTTTGTCAGAAGCCCTGCCTGATAGCTCTTGCTGATATCGAAAATTGTCTGATACAGCTTATTGATATAAATTTCAAATTCCTCGCCGCCACGCTCCATTACCTTTTCCAGAACCGCCTGCTCTCTGCGTAAATCCAGAACGGGCAGATTCTTTTCCGCCTTTGCGCTGGCAACATCCGCAGAAGCCTTCATGCGCTCCACGAATAAATCCACAATCTGGTCATCAATCGCATTGATGCGTTCTCTCACTGCATTCAAATCCATTGTATTTTCCCACCTTTCTCACTGCTCCATCCTGCAAATCAGATCCAGAAGCGCAACCGCCGCTGCCGCCTCCACGCAAGGCACCGCACGCGGCACAATACAGGGATCATGTCTGCCTACAATGGCAAGTGTATCGTTTTCTCCTTTGCTGATACTGATGGTATCCTGCGTCTGCCCAATCGAGGGGGTCGGCTTAAATGCCGCCCGCAGCACAAGGGGCATGCCGCTCGAAATGCCGCCCAGAGAGCCGCCGTGATGGTTCGTTGTTGTCCGAACCGTACCATCCGCCTGATATGTGAAATTGTCATTATTTTCTGAACCAAACAGCGCCGCTACACCAAAGCCCTCGCCAAATTCCACGCCCTTTACGGCAGGAATGGCATAAATCGCCGCCGCCAGTCTGCTTTCCAGTCCGTCAAACATAGGCTCGCCCACGCCGACAGGCAGACCTACCACCGCACATTCAATCACACCGCCGACAGAATCGGCGTTTTCCTTTGCCGCCGCAATCGTCGCCTGCATTTCCTCCCCTGCCGCGTCATTCTGCACAGGGAAGACCTTTTCCGTGACAGCCTTCAAGGTATCTGCATCCACAGCCACCGCATCAAAGGGGGTATCCTGCACGCCCTTGATAGAAAGAATATGCGCGCCGATATGGATGCCCCTTCTTTCCAAAATCTGCATGCAGACTGCGCCCGCAAAGCAAAGCGGTGCGGTCAGCCTGCCGGAAAAATGACCGCCGCCGCGATGGTCATTCGCTCCCTTATATTTCACCCACGCCGTAAAATCCGCATGCCCCGGTCTGGGCAAATCCTTCAATTTATCATAATCCTTCGAGCGTGTATTTGTGTTTTCAATCACGGCACAAATCGGTGCGCCGCAGGTTTTCCCTTCAAATAAGCCCGATACCACACGGGGCAGGTCTGCCTCCTTACGGGGTGTGGAATAGGCATTTCTGCCGGGGGCGCGGCGTTCCATGAATTTCCGCACCGCCTCTAAATCAATTTCCTCCCCCACAGGCAAGCCGTCAATCACCACACCGATTGCCTCGGAATGAGACTGCCCGAAAATCATAATTTTTACTTTTTCTCCAAAACTAGAGGACATTTGTCACACCTCCCAGCTTCGCCAGCTCTATAAAGAAGGACGGATAAGATTTATTGACCGCCTCTGCACCCAGAATCGTCAGCTCTACGCCAAGGCTCACCGCCGCAATCGCCATTGCCATCACGATACGGTGGTCATTATGGGAATCTATCACGATTTCCCCCTCAGGTGGATTACAGCCGCCTGTAATGATAATGCTGTCGGGCTTTTCCTCCACCTCCACGCCGATTTTCTGCATACATTCCACCATCACAGCCAATCGGTCGCTTTCCTTCATCCGCAGTCTGCCTGCGTTGTAAATTTCGGTTTTGCCCTCTGCCGCAGCCGCCGCTACGCAAAGAATCGGCACCAAATCGGGAATTTGGGACGCATCAATACGGATGCCCTTCATTTCCTTATGGGTTGCCGTAATCTGGTTCAGCACAACCTTCGTTTCCGCGCCAAATTCCTCCAACAGAGCGGCAATCGCCCGATCCCCTTGGGGAGATTCCATATCCAGCCCCTGACAGCCGATGCTGCCGCCAATCGCGCCTGCAACGAGCCAGAACGCCGCATTGCTCCAATCCCCCTCTGCATAGCGCATCCGCGGGCCATGGTATTTCTGCCCGCCGGGGATGCTCCAGCCGTTTTCGGTTTCCGTTACCGTAATCCCGAAGGTCTTCAGCGTTTTCAGCGTCATATCAATATAGCCCTTAGATTCGATTTTTGTTGTCAGGCGAATTTCGCTTTCGCCCTCCAATAACGGCAGCGCAAACAGCAGCCCTGTGATAAACTGGGAGCTGACATTCCCCGGCAGGGTATATACGCCGGCGGTCAGCTTGCCTTCCAATGTAACAGGAAGGTGGTCGCCGTCTGCCTTGCAGCCATGCCTTGCCATCTCATCCAGCAAAACGCCAATCGGGCGTTCGGGGAGTCTCCCCTTGCCTTCGAAGCGGCAATGCTTTCCCAATGCGCCCGCAATCGGGAGCAGAAAACGGAGGGTGGAACCGCTTTCGCCGCAGTCGAGGGTACAAAGCTGTCCATCTGCCTGTCCAATGCCCTGTCCATTTGCCTGTCCAATCCTGTCCACTGGACAGGGGAGCGGACACCCAATCGGCATCACATAAATGCCCGAGGGTTCGCGCTCAATTTCCGCACCAAGGCTTTGCAGACAGCGCGCCGTCGCTTCCATATCCTCAGACCAGCCATCCACGAACAGCACGCTTTCCTCCTCTGCCAATGCCGCCGCAATCAGCGAGCGGTGCCCATCGGATTTCGAGGAAATGATACGCACCTGCCCCTGTTTTAATGGAGTTTTCTCAATTTTTATATTCATATCATACCGCCTTTACGCCAATGCCGTTCTGACTAAATCCAACACTTCCTCCGTCGGGATTTTCACGATTTCGCAATGCCCGATTTTCGTCGGGAGGACAAAGCTGATTTCGCCGCCTCTGCGTTTTTTATCCTTTAATACACCTGCCGCAATTTCCTCCGCCGTATAGGAAGTGGAAGTAGGAAGGTTGTTGTGCAGAAGTGCCTGTCGGATGGTTTCCGCAAGCCCTTTTTCCGCAAGACCGCGCCGCTCCGCTGCCTTCGCAATCAGATGCATCCCGATGGCTACGGCATGCCCATGCGAAAGGGTGAAATTGCTGTTCTTTTCAATGGAATGTCCCAAGGTATGCCCCAGATTGAGCAGCTGCCGCAGACCTGTATCAAATTCATCCTCATTGACGATATCCCGTTTCATTTTTACGCAGGTTTCAATGATTTCCTCCAGCTTTTCCCTAAAATCACCCGATGCCGTTTCCGCAAACAGCTTCGCATCCCCGATTACGCCGTATTTCAGCGTTTCGGCAATGCCGTCCGCGAAAATTTCTTCGGGCAGGGTATCTAAGGTATCCACATCGCAGAGCACCATCTGCGGCTGATAAAACGCGCCTGCCATATTTTTGCCTGCCCTGAGGTCAATGGCTGTTTTGCCGCCGACAGAGGAATCCACCGCCGCCAGAAATGTGGTCGGCACCTGCACAAAGCGAATTCCTCTCTGATAAACCGCCGCCGCGAAGCCTGCCATATCACCTGCAACACCGCCGCCCAGCGCAATAATGATATCCTGTCGGGTGATTTCCTGCTCTGCCAGAAATTCCAGCATATCGCTCAATGTGCCGATATGCTTGGAGCCCTCCCCGGCAGGGTAGGAAAAGCGGCAGGTGGTGAACCCTGCCGCCGCTAAGGATTGCTCCGCCTGCTCCGCATAAAGCTTTTCTACTGTTGTATCTGTGATAACTGCCGCCTTGCAGGGGCGGATGCGTTTGGCAACCTCCGTCCCAAGCTGTGCAAGCAGTCCCCGTCCAATCAGAACCGCATATTCCGTAGACGCACTGACAATCACTTTTCTCATACTATTTTCACAACCTTAATCAAAGTCCTTGATTTCATCAATGGCGATACATTTTTCTCTGCCCTCTCTGAGCAGCTCACGCAGGGTATCCGCATCCTTCGCCTTAATCGCGGTGCTGTATGCCTGCATGCGTGCAATCAGGCTGTCAATCTCATTGGCAAGGTTATCGCCGTTATCCAGAAACAGCTCCGTCCACATATTTTCATTCAAGCGCGCCACACGGGTCATGTCCTGAAAGCTGCCGCCGGAAAAGTCCTTGAAATTATCGGACAATGCACCCTTGACATACGCACTGGAAACCACATGTGCCAGCTGAGAGGTATATGCAATCATTGCATCATGCTCCTCTGTCGTGGTAAATTTCAATCTTGCGAAGCCCAGCTTTTTGAAAAACATGCTCAGTGCATTCATCAGGCCGAGGTCTGTTCCCTTATACGGTGTTACAACCAGCGTTGCGCCGTTGAACATATCTGCTGTGGAATAGGTAAAGCCGGAGCGTTCCACGCCTGCCATAGGGTGCGCCCCCACGAAGGTAAAGCCGTTTTCTTCCGCTACCGCCTGCACCTGCTCGCAGACCACTCTTTTTACACCGGCACAATCGACCACAACCGCGCCCTTTTTGAAATCCTTTGCGTGCTTTTGGATATATTCCACAGTCAAATGAGGATATAACCCCAGCAGAACCAAATCACAATCCTTGGGGTTGCCGTCCTCCATAAAACCATGCACCGCCTCCATCAGCAATGCACTGTAGCGAATGGTTTCGGAGACATCCCATCCAAGCACCGTATGCTCTGTTTTTTTCTTTACTGCCTTTGCCATAGAGCCGCCAATCAGCCCAAGACCAACTACGCCAACCTTCATATCATTCACCCTCTTTTCCTACCGCTTGATTAGTAATCGTATTTGCAGGCGAAGGGTCTCAGCTGGAATACCTGCTTTGCAACATCATCGAACTGATCGGGTGTCAGGGACTGAGGGCCGTCGCACAGTGCCTTTGCAGGGTTATTGTGCACCTCAATCATCAAGCCGTCCGCGCCCGCTACGGTTGCTGCCATTGCCATGGGCTTTACAAGATGTGCATAGCCCATTGCATGGCTGGGGTCAACCACGATAGGCAAATGGGTCAGCTTTTTCAAAACAGGAACGGCACTCAGATCCAGTGTGTTTCTTGTTCTGGTTTCAAAGGTACGAATCCCTCTTTCGCAAAGGATTACGTTTTCGTTGCCGCTTGCCATGATGTATTCTGCGCTCATCAGAAGCTCATCAATCGTATTTGCAAGACCTCTTTTCAGCAGAATAGGCTTGGACATCTTGCCGACCTCCTTCAGCAGCTCGAAGTTCTGCATATTTCTTGCGCCAACCTGCACAAGATCAACGGATTCTTCAAACATGGGGATGTGTACCGCATTCATGATTTCGGAAACGATGGGCAGACCTGTCAGCTGCTTTGCTTCTACCAGCAGCTTCAGACCATCGCCCTTCAGACCCTGGAATGCGTAGGGGGAGGTTCTGGGCTTGAATGCGCCGCCACGCAGCAGACCTGCGCCTGCCGCTTTGACTCTTTCTGCGATTTCACAAACCTGCGCTTCGCTTTCAACGGAACAGGGACCTGCGATAATCTGGAAATTGCCGCCGCCGATTTTTACGCCTGCAATATCAACTACCTGATCTGCATTATGGAATTTACGGTTTGCATTTTTGAA
Organism: Clostridium sp. MCC345; assembly: GCF_018785345.1. NCBI lineage: Bacteria > Bacillati > Bacillota > Clostridia > Eubacteriales > Clostridiaceae > Clostridium > Clostridium sp. MCC345. The sequence continues at coordinate 7,547 of NZ_WQPP01000033.1, read as the reverse complement.
GGGCTCCTGAATACGCTGCACATTTTCAACGATATCCAACGCTCTGACCAGATCCATATCTACCACAGAGGTATCGCCAACCAGACCAACGATGGTATGATTCACACCACGGGAAATATGGGTGCTGATGCCCATGCTGCTAAGCCATACCTTCAGGTTTTCAATCTGTTCTTCCTTTGTGTCGGGTTTCAATACTACTACCATAATTTTCTCCTCCTTAAAAAATCCTTTTGTCTTGTTTTCTTTTGTTCCTGCTTCACAAGCTTTTTTGTGCTGCACGCTTTTCTCATATAAAAGAAAAAGCTTCGCAGCGAATTTCACTGCGAAGCTCCTATGCTTTCAATAAGAAAAAACCATCAAAACAAACCGTCTTTCCTTAACAGTAAAATTCACTTTGAATCTCTGAAAACACGGTAAAAGTAAAAGTATGCAGTTGCAAAAATCTGATTCTGTTTCATGATTTGCATCCTCTTTCTTTTTTTGCTTGGTGATTTAGTTTTAATCATACTAGCACATCGGTTAACGAAAGTAAACCCATTTCGGCAAAAAAATCAATTCTGTGAAAAAAGGCGAAAGGTTTTTGGAAAATGCGGAAATTTTCGTGTATTTCTTTCAATACAATAGTGGGTTGTAGTACATGGGAAACAGATAATATGAAAAAAGACCCTTGATTCCTCAAGGGTCTTACAAGCTGCTAACGGGATTCGAACCCGTGACCTCCGCCTTACCAAGGCGACGCTCTACCTACTGAGCCATAGCAGCAAAGGTTGATAAAAACTATCAGCCTGTCTATAGTATCATATTCCCTCCGCCTCGTCAAGATTTTTTTCTTCCAAAAAATGCTCTAATTTTTTCTTGACGCGCTGAAGGGCGTTATCAATGGATTTTTCGGGCTTATCCAGAACGCGGGCAATTTCAAAATAGCTTCTGCCCTGCAGATAAAGCACAAGCACTCTGGTTTCAAAGCTGCTGAGCTTTTTCATCATCTGGTGCTCAAGAAAGCTTTTATTTTCCTGCCCAATCAGGAGAACCTCCGGATTGAGCAAGGCACCACTCTGCAAAAGATCCATATAGGTCTGCTCGGATTCCTCCTCATAAACGGGCTTATTCAGAGAAACATAGGAATTGAGCGGCTGATGCTTCTGTCTGGTCGCTGCCTTAATCGCGGTAATCATCTGGCGATTCACGCAAAGCTCCGCAAAGCTGTGGAAGGATGCATTCTTTTCCTCATTATAATCACGCACTGCCTTATACAGCCCAATCATGCCCTCCTGAATGATATCCTCGTTATCCGCACCAATCAGGAAATAGGCTCTCGACTTTGCGCGCACCAAAAATTTATATTTATCCAACAAAAATTCCTGTGCCTCCTCATCGCCGCTCTGCGCCAGCAGTACCAGCTCCTCATCCCTTGTTGTCGCATATTTCTGTTCTCTTGTCATTTCTGCCATAAAAATTCTCCGTTGTTGTTTATTTTTTTCGACGCAATTCCTCAAACCATGCCAAGGCTTCCTCATCCAGATGGTCCGCCAGAATATTATTTTTCGGCGGTCTGTTCCGGATAAAGCGTTCACGCAGCTCCGTTTCGGCGGCAGTAACCTCGTTCCATAGCTCTCTCGCCGTCATACGAATCGCCCCCTGCCCATAAATAATCAGCTGCTCCAGACCGTCCCCCGTTGCCACGCGCACCTTATAATGCTTCGGCATGGAGGTTACGACACGCTCGATATAATGGTCGGCGGTTTCCGCTTCCTTGGTATAGACTACGAAAATATTGTTATATTCATAGACGGTACCGATATTCCCCTTGACCAGATAGCCATCGAACACCAGAATGACCGTTGCCTGCTTGGTGCCTTTATAATTCGAGAGGATATCCATCAGCCGCTGGCGGGCGCTTTCCAGACTGACATCCTCCACCAGCTCTCTCAATTCGCTCCAGGCGTGGATAATATTATAGCCATCCACAAGCAAAAATTCCTTTGCCAACAGATTCCCCTCCTTTCTCTCCGGGGGACGCTGTCCCCCGAACCCCCAGCCAAGGGAGTCACTCCCTTGGAACCCGATACCGCAGCACCAATACTTGGTGCTGCAAAATCAAGGCAAGCATACAATCCTCACAAGGGATATGGAACAACGTCATTAAATCATTATTTGCTGTAATTTCTCTGACGCACAACCTCATACATCAGCAGTGCTGCCGCAACAGAGGCATTTAAAGAAGAAATTTTTCCATACATCGGGATAGATGCGGTGAAATCGCAGTTTTCCTTCACCAATCTGCTGACACCCTCACCCTCACTGCCAATCACCAAACCGATAGGGCCTTTCAGATTGGTATCGAAATGGTCATTTTCGCCCATATCCGCACAGGCAAACCAAAGCCCCTCCTTCTTGAGCTGCTCCATGGTTTTCACGAGATTCGTCACCTTTGCCACAGGCATATATTCTATCGCGCCTGCGGAGGTTTTTCCGACTGTTGCATTCAGCCCGACGGAGCGACGCTTCGGGATAATCACGCCATGCGCGCCGGCACATTCCGCCGTTCTGAGAATCGCGCCCAGATTATGCGGATCCGTGATACCATCCAGAAGGATGATAAAGGGGTCTTCTCCCTTTGCTCTTGCCGCCGCAAGAATATCCTCCACCTCTACATAATCATGCGCGGAAACCAGCGCGATCACGCCCTGATGGTTCTTTGTCTGGGAAAGCTCGTCCAGCTTCTGGCGGCTTACCTCCTGAATGACAACGCCTTTTTCTGCCGCCTGTGCAACAATCCGCTTAATCGTGCCCTCCACGTTGCCCTTCTGCACCATAATCTTTTCGATATCTCTGCCGCTGCGCAGCACCTCCAGCACGGCATTTCTGCCCTCCAGCTGATTTTCGTTCCATTCTCTTTCCCGTCTGTTTTCTCTTTCCAAAAACATCCCTCCTCGCCTATATTTTACGGTTTCATTCATACAGCATAAAGCCGAGGGGACTTTCAGAGGCATTCCGCCCCTCCCTTCGGCTTTGTTTTTCAGTTACTTTTCCAATTTTTCTGCCATTCCCAGCTTAAACAGCTCTACAACTCTCTCTTTTTCTCCCTTGAGATAAAGGTAGCCGAACAGTGCTTCCAAGCCTGTCGCATGGCGATAATCCATCAAATCGGCATTTTTCGGCACAGTGAAGGATTTTGCATTGCGTCCTCTGCGGAACACATCCGCCTCCTCCTCTGTCAGGATATCCTGAATCCGATAATACATTTCTGCCTGCGCCTTTGCATTGACAATGGCTCTTGCTTTTTTATGCAGCTTATTCACAGGGGCATTGCCGTCCGTCAAAACGGTCAGCCGCACCAGAACCTCAAATACCGCATCCCCGATATGCGCAAGTGCAAGGGAATTATATTCTCTTGGGTTCAGTATGCTCCGTCCGCCTAAAACCACATCCAGTTCTTCTAAATTCATAGCTTAGCCTCTGAACCACTGTACGCCCTGACGGGTATCCTTAATGGTAATGCCCATCGCTGCCAGCTCATCTCTGATGGCATCCGCCTTTGCGAAATCCTTTGCCTTCTTTGCTTCGGTTCTTTCGGAAATCAGTGCTTCAATCTTTGCAACATCCTCATCAGATACTTCTTCCTCTGCCACTTCGGCAATGCCCAGAACACCGCACAGGTGATCCAGCATATCCTGAATTTTTTCTGCAAATTCCTTGGATGCGCCTGCCTTGATTTCTGTATTGGAGAAACGCACCAGCTCATAGATTGCAGAAACGGCATCCGCTGTATTGAAGTCATCATCCATCGCTGCTTCAAACTGCTCCTTGTAGCCGTTCAGCTCTGCCTCTTTTGCAGCTTCCTCCGCTGTCATTTTAGTATCTGCTACATTCTTGATATAGAAATTCAGTTCTTTTCTTGCATTTTTAATTCTTTCCAGACCGTTCTGGCAAGCCTTCATCAGTTCATCGCTGAAGTTGATGGGGCTTCTGTAGTGACCGTTCAGAATGAAGAAACGGATAACCTCATAAGGGAAATGCTTTGCAATATCTCTTACGGTGAAGAAGTTGCCCAGAGATTTGGACATTTTTTCATTATCAACGGTAATAAAGCCATTGTGCAGCCAATATCTTGCAAAGGTACAGCCGTTTGCTGCTTCGGACTGTGCGATTTCGTTTTCATGGTGAGGGAAAATCAAATCCTCGCCGCCTGCATGGATATCAAAGGTATCCCCCAGATGATGCTTGGACATAACGGAGCATTCGATATGCCAACCGGGTCTGCCTTCGCCCCAAGGGGATGTCCAGCTGGGTTCGCCCTCTTTTTTGGGCTTCCACAGAACGAAGTCTGTCGGATTTTTCTTTGCATCATCAATCGTAACACGCTCAGATGCGCCCGCAATCAGCTCATCCAGATTTTTTCTGGAAAGCTTGCCATATTCAGGGAATTTCTTTGTATCATAATAAACAGTGCCATGGTCCTCATACGCAAAGCCCTTATCAATCAGGGTCTGCACCATTGCGATAATACCGTCCATTTCCTCTGTTACGCGAGGGTGTACGGTTGCTCTTTTTACATTCAGACCATCTGCATCGCGGAATGCTTCTTCAATGTATTTATTAGAGATTTCCGCCATGGTTTTGCCTTCCTTATTGGCTCTGTTGATGATTTTGTCATCAACGTCCGTGAAGTTCTGCACATAGGTAACCTCGTAGCCCTTATATTCCAGATAGCGTCTTACCGTATCAAAAACAACGTAGGGTCTTGCGTTGCCGATATGGATATAATCGTACACGGTAGGGCCGCAAACGTACATTTTTACCTTGCCTTCCTCCATGGGTACGAATTCTTCCTTCTGTCTTGTCATGGTATTATATAATTTCATGGGAATTCACCTTTCCTTCTTCCTAATCTATCAAAATAGTATAACACAAAAATCCGATTTTTGCCGTATTTTTCTTTTCTTTTTCCGGAAAAACATATCTTTTCTGCGAATCAGATTGCTCTTCTCTTTATATGCCCTGTCAGCTGTTCGGGGGCAACCGGCGGAATCCGCACGCCGTCCTTGCGCACAATCATAACAGGAGAGCCGACAGCGGTTACATTGGGAGGCAAATCCTGCGTTACCACAGAGCCTGCACCAATTTTTGTATTCGCGCCGATGGTAACAGGACCAAGCACAATCGTGCCTGCGCCAATCATAACATTATCCTCAACGGTCGGGTGACGTTTATTTTTCTGCTTACCGGTACCGCCCAGCGTTACCCCGTGGTACAGCATAACATTATCCCCGATTTCTGCGGTTTCCCCGATAACAATGCCTGCGCCGTGGTCAATAAAGAAGCGCTTGCCGATGGTTGCGCCGGGGTGAATCTCAATCCCTGTCAGAAAACGAGACAGCTGTGACACAAAGCGTGCAGGCACCAGCAGACCCTTTTTATACAGGCTGTGCGCAATGCGATGGTTTACCACTGCCCAGAAGCTGGGGTAAAGCAATACCTCAATCGCACTTTTAAACGCAGGGTCTTTTTCTTTTATCACTGCAACAGATTCTTTCCAAAATTCCTTCAACATATCAAAATTCCTCCTAAAACGATATCCATAGTGTGCTTTTATCAGAACGCCCTGCTGCTTACACAGAGGGCTTGCTACACACTTCCGTCCGTCTCGGTCCTTCGATAAATTGCATGCACAGGCAGCCAATCAGCCCCCGATTTCCGCTTTTTTCCTTCCAAGAAGCCATCTGGCTCACCTCCCTTTTGGAATGACATATTTGTCCTTCTGCTCGTTTTTTTGTAATAAAAAACGCCTTTGCAAAAATATGCAAAGACGAAAAATATCGCGGTTCCACTTTACTTAGACGGCATCTAAAAATACCATCTCACCTCAATGACTGTAACGGTGTCAACGGATACAGGCTACTCTCAGTTCGCCCGCTCAGTTCAGGAACGCACTTCATCCTCCCCCAGTCTGTAAACGGCTTACACCCAATGTATTTTAAGGTAGTGACAATCAAATTTATGCCAAAGCATAAACTCAAATCTCACCGCCTTTCACCAAGGCCGTTATTCTCTGTCAGGTGGATTGGAAAATCACCATTTCCCAAGAGGATTACTCTTTTCCATCATCACTTTTTCTTGTTTTGATATTCTTATTTTTCCTCCAGCAGACAAACTGCCGAAGCTGCGATGCCCAAGCCTGCACCGGTAAACCCAAGCCCCTCCTCTGTTGTTGCTTTGACGTTAATCTGCTTCAAATCAATCCGAAGGGTTTCTGCAATATTTTTCCGCATTTGTTCGATATGCGGTGCCATTTTGGGTCTTTGTGCAATAATTGTCGCATCGATATTTATTATACAATATCCTTCTGCCAAAATCAACCCCAAAACGTGGGATAATAATTTTCTGCTGTCCGCCCCTTTATATTGCGGATCTGTATCGGGAAAATGCTTCCCGATATCGCCCAAGGCAGCCGCCCCCAGAAGCGCATCCGCAATGGCATGCAGCAGTACATCCGCATCGGAATGTCCCAATAAGCCCTTTTCATAGGGGATTTTCACGCCGCCAATGATACAATCTCTGCCTTCTGCTAATTTATGCACATCATAACCGGAGCCGATTCTCATGCTTTTCTCCTTTCAATATATGCCGGAGGGAGAATAAATTCTCCCTACGATTCAATGTCCCTTGTGTTTTTTCAGACGCTTTGCCTGCCGCAAGTCGAACTGTGTTTTTATCTTTGTTTTCCAATATAATCCGATTTTCTCCTTCTGTCAACCACATATTGCCTCAGATTTTTTTCATACCGGCTTAAGCGCATAAAAAAAGAGAGCCTTTTCAGACTCTCGAAGCTAGGGTAGCAGGATTCGAACCTGCGAATGACGGAATCAGAATCCGTTGCCTTACCACTTGGCGATACCCCAGTATAGTAGCGGAGAAGGGATTTGAACCCCTGACACTGCGGGTATGAACCGCATGCTCTAGCCAACTGAGCTACTCCGCCATAAGAAAGTGGAAGTTACAGGGCTCGAACCTGTGACCCTCTGCTTGTAAGGCAGATGCTCTCCCAGCTGAGCTAAACTTCCACAAAACGACTCAGAAGGGGCTCGAACCCTCGACCTCCGGCGTGACAGGCCGGCGCTCTAACCAACTGAGCTACTGAGCCATATGCAATTAAGAATAAGTGGGTCTTCAGGGACTTGAACCCGGGACCGTCCGGTTATGAGCCGGATGCTCTAACCAACTGAGCTAAAGACCCAAAGAAACCACTAATAAAAAAAGTAAGCCGATGATCGGACTCGAACCGATAACCTGCTGATTACAAGTCAGCTGCTCTGCCAATTGAGCCACATCGGCTTATTGAATTCCGGCGACCATCTACTCTCCCAGGCAGCTGCCCACCAAGTACCATCGACCGCCTAGGTCTTAACCGTCGTGTTCGGAACGGGAACGGGTGTGTCCCCTAGGCGCATCGTCACCGGAAATATCATGATCCGTGCGGGATTCGAACCCGCGTTACCGCCGTGAAAGGGCGGTGTCTTAACCCCTTGACCAACGGACCATAGAAA
>NZ_WQPP01000032.1:0-179761 GCF_018785345.1 Clostridium sp. MCC345 | reverse complement strand
ATGACCGTGCCTGTGAGGTGCTTGCCGGACTTGCCTTTGGACTGGAAAGTGGAACGGATTTTACGGCTGGTGTCTCTGGCGTAGTATTCGTTCATAATGTTGCGGAAAGGGGTAAAATCATCGTCCCCTCTGGCACTGTCCACGCCGTCATTGATGGCGATAAGGCGAACGCCACGCTGACGCAGGATTTCCATAATCTGACCGACTTTCAGATAGTCACGACCCATGCGGCTCATGTCCTTGATGCACAAATACTCCACATTCCCGGCTTCCACTTCTTTCATCATTGCTAAAAATCCGGGACGGTCAAAGCAAGTACCACTAATGCCATCGTCCGTGAAATGGACAATGTTTGTAAAGCCCTGCCGTGCGGCGAACTCCTCCAACATAGCCTTTTGATTGGAAATGGAATTGCTCTCACGCTGTTGGTCATCATCTTTGCCAAAGTCATCACGGCTCAGTCGTTCGTACAGAGCTGTGATTTTCTCATTTTTTCTCATAACTTGCGCTCCTTTCTTCGGTTTTAGGTTGTGTGTTCTAAGAGACTTCCCAACCGCTTGATTAAGAAGTCTTTTAGAGCATACAACACCCGCCGCCAGCTTGTATTTTTTATACTGTCTGACCGCAAAGTGGTTCGGGTTCTCCTTTTCCAGCTCCTCAAACAGCAGGTCAACCGCATTTTTGAAATTCTCATCATCTTCCCTTGCTTCACTGGCATCCACCAGATCAATCAGCATGGAAAAATTCTGTTCCTCCTCCGGTGCTTCGTACCAGATATATGCTATCAGGGCTGTATAATAGAGCTTTTCCGCTTTCACCCAGAAATCCTCAGAGGCTTGCTGTCCTTCCCCTTTGGTATTTACAATGATTGTGTTTACGAGTTTCAGAATATCCTTTTCGCTACGGATATAAGCGAAAGGATTGTAATGCATTGATTTTGCAAAGTTAATGGTATTCAGCACCTTGATCCGGTAATTATTCTTAGACAGCATTTTGCCACATTCCACGAGGACTGTGCCTTTGGGATCAGTCACAACGTAGGAACTGTGCATCTGCATGAGGTTCGGCTTTACAAAAAATCTGGTCTTGCCGGAACCGGAACCACCGATTACAAGAATGTTTTTATTTCTCGCATACTTCGGCTGTTTTGGTCTGCCCGACATCATAAGCCGCTCCGTTGCCGTTAAAAGCACGTTGTTTTCAAATACCGGATCGACATAAGGCTCTATGTCTTTGGCAGTTCCCCACCTTGCCGAACCATATTCTACTCCCTGCCGGAATTTCTTTGCATTTTTCGCTTTATAATAAACTACCATACGAAATCCTATCCCGCATCCCACACCTACCAATAAATCTCTTGGCAGAATACTTGGAAGCGGATTTTTGAATGCACCTCCTATCCCATTGATTGTGTCCAACACCTTCTGCAAGGTGTTATCCCCTGCCTGCTGTCCATACAGCCATGAAACCTTATTCAGAACATACCCGAAGATCACATAGGGAGCACATTTCAGGGCAAGCTGCTTTTTATTTACCCCTTTTGTTTTTTCTTTGAGAGTTTTCGGAATTGACTGCAAATCTTTCACAATCCCGTCAATGACCTTGCTTATAAGCTCTGTCCCCTGTCCTTATTTTTCTCTCTGCTTCGCTCCCTATTCTTATTCTGTGCGATCATCTTCTGAAGTCCTTTCAGTTTCTGTCTGAGTGACGGACGCTGCTGTTTTTTCTCATTAACTTTTACAAATTCCTTGAATGCCTGTGCAATCACATCGGCATCTTTGCCCTTAAAAAATACAAGATACCTGGGTGGTTCCGTGGTCTTATCCTTTTTTACTGCGAAATCGACATTGTATTTCCTTGCGACACGCTCAAAGGATTTTATATTGCTATCCGTAACCTCAATGGACTTTGCACCCTCTCCCTGACCGACCAGCTTCTTTACCGGAATCTTTCCATACGAAGGCTCCTTATGCTTCTGATGCTCCAGATACATCTTCATTGCCTTCTGTAAAACGCTTGCGGTCAGCTTGGAAGTCTTGATTGCAAGAGCAATGGTTTTCTGTGTTGTTTCCTCCTGCACGGTGTACCTCCTTCCTTATCTGCACCAACTTGATTTAGGGTGGAACCAACAGCCTGTGAAGCTGTGTTTTCATTGCCATACTTACTGCTCCTCCCCTTCCTCAAGGTCTTTATCCCACCAGTTCATTTCTTCCTCATAAAAATCCTCGAATATATCAGCAGGAATATTTTCTTTCTGCTTTCTCGCTTTCATAATGTCTCTTGCTATTTTTGCCACAATTACCACAGCAATAACAGCAAGCAATAATTTCTTCACATCTTTTCTGTTCATTTCCTTTTCCTTTCCACTTCTGGACGCCGTGACCAGAAGTTGTTGCAATAAAAAAACAGATACAAAATCTTTCGATCTCATATCTGCCTTAACGCTGTATATTTTTCTATATTCTTTTTGATTAGTAGAGCTTTGCACCTGCCGGAATTGCATCATCCAGCATAACTAAATTAAGCTTTTCCTCTCCATTTACTGTATGAACAGCGGATAAAAGCATACCACAGGAATCAATTCCCATCATACTTCTAGGTGGTAAATTTGTAATTGCAAGTAATGTCTTTCCGACCAGTTCCTCCGGTTCATAATATGCATGGATTCCAGAGAGAATAATTCTGTCTGTTCCTGTGCCATCATCTAAAACAAAATGTAACAGCTTTTTGCTTTTCTTCACAGCACTACATTCTTTTACTTTTACAACACGGAAATCTGACTTGCTGAATGTATCAAAATCCACCATTTCCTCAAATAATGGTTCTGTTTCCACCTTTGGCTCAACAGGCTCAGTAACCTGTTCTTCTAAATTCATAATTTCATCGCACATATTCATTTCCTCCAGACATAATAAGCTAATGCCCATTATAGCAGAAAAGCTGTGCTTTGAGAAGAAATTCCTAATTTGAAAATCGTGTACATCTTTGCACCAATCAGATTATTTTCTATCCATACATCATCAAGCAGCAAACAATGTGACAACACTTCCAGATTTTCCATGTTTATCAGCCGTTGAACAACAGTATTTGTATTCTCCGGTATTTCATGAGCTTCCATTGCAATATCCCGCCTTGCTTCCCTGCAATACTTATACAATCCCAAGATATACTTATTCGACAGGATAAAACCATATGCATCATTATTCAGATACATCATCTTGTGCTTTTCCCATTCCTCTGGCAATGAAAAATAGCACTTTGCTGTTTCGATATAGCAGTCTCCCTCATAAGTAGGCTTCATCTTCCTTTCCTGCCGGATCATCTGATGATATATCTTTTCCCGGTCAAATATACTTCTTGCTCTGGTAAAATCAGGTGTCCTTCCACGCATAAAAGTGTAAACATTATTGATCACCGTTTTTCCCGCTAAAGACTTGTAATTGCCTACCCTGTGAAGGTACTGCAATACCTGTGTCAGTTTCTCCACAGAAGTAATCTCTTGATAATTATTTGTATCAATCTCCATTTGTTCAAAAGATAATGGTGTGCTTCCTTTTTTGATTTCACGCTCCATGATACGCTTGGTGTCTCTCATTGATTCCATATCAGTTCCTTTCCACTTCTGGACGCTGTGACCAGAAGTTATAAAATAAGCAGGTATAAAAACTTTCATTTCATACCTGCTCCTGTTCAGCAAGAAATTCTCTTTCCTGCAAGTTCCATTATGATATTGATTACTTCCCTAATGATTGCAATAATTTTTATTGCAAGAACAATCACTCCGATCATGCCGCCTATGACTGCGTCAAGTGCCAACACTCCAATGCTCCCTGCAATTCCAAAATTGCGAGGTATCAGCAGTACGAGCATCTTTTGTATGCCGAATGGAAATCCACTCATAATCCAGAATTGAAACCAGTTTACTCCGTTCTCTCCCAGACATATCCAGTAACACATATTCAGCCATACTGCAACAAATGCCAGCGGCAAAATCACCTTAAATAATACCCTTTTCATGCCATCCACCTCCATACATATCATGCTGCACTTCCTGCTGATAGAAATGATTTATCGTAGTTGGTGCATTATAAAGTGCTGTTATCATATACGCTTTGATATTTGTAATCTTTGTCGTTGTCTCTTTCATGCAACCAATCACATATTCCAGATGACTGCTGTTCAGTTTCAAGAATCTGGATTTTACAAGCTCATACGGATAATCCTCACCTGCAACTCGGATTGATTTTCTCTTTACGCACACTACTTCGCAGATTATCCCAAATAATTCGTCATAAAGTTCTTTTTCACCATAACCATCATACTTCATGTGATGATCATAATTGATATTTTCTTTAATCAGTTCTATGTATGCCTGTGCATCATCCATCGAATCAATCACATCATCTTGTGGCTTTTCTGTTGCAGATTGATTGATAGGATTGTTATAACTCTCCTCAGTATGGTTATAATTAGTCTGATTCATATAAGTCTGATTATAGTTAGTATAATTAGGGTTCGATTCTCCGACTTCTTGAGGTTTGATTTCCGAACTTCCAGAGGTTTGATTTTCTGACTTCCGGAAGTTCGATTTTCTGACTTCTTGTGGTTCGGTTTTCTGACTTCCAGAAGTTCGATTTTCTGACTTCTTGAAGTTCGATTTTCCGACTTCTGTGATTTTATCAGCATTTGCTGGCTCTTTTTCGTCCATCTGTTCAGTAATAGAAGCAAAATTTTTCACATAAATTATATCCGGTTTTCCAAGTCCTCTGCGAACCTTTTCTACCAGACCAATTCCTTTTACAGAATCAAGCTCTGCCAATACCTTTACAGCCTTTTCTTTAGCGCATCCCAAATCCTCCATTATGCTGTCTATGGTGTAAATGATGTATGCACGATTTTCATCGTCAAACCATTCATTTTTCATAGACAGCGACATACGATCAAGCATAAGTCCATACAATAATTTTGCATCACTGGACAGCTTCTTAAATCTCTCGTCCTTTATCAGCAGGCGTGGAACACGATAGAATGAGAACTGTTCCGCTTCTATTCCGTAATAATAATCTAACTGCAAAATTTCTCCCATTCTCGTCTCCTCCTTCCTACTGCGTATTCTTCCAGTTATCCAATAGCTGAAATATTATTTTTTCTATATCTTCTGTGCTATATGTATCTGGAAAATAACTGTTAATGCGTTCCGTTTTTATAACAACCTTACGCTCTACTGGCTTTTCTTTCTCCAGAAGCATACGCACCATTGGAAAAGTCAGTTCTCCCTTTTTGTCACTTTCCTTTAGCATGGCACTCTGCTGTTTGCTTATGACAGCATTGGTGTCCTGTATGGTAATCAATACCCATTGCTGTGCATCCTCGGATAAAAACGAGATGTCCACAGCCTGCATAATACCTATCTTTCCCAAATCCACCATATCAAGCAACGGTTCTGATAATCGTGAAATCCATATATACCTTTGGACAGTCTTTGCACTTTCTCCTGCGGTTTCTCCTAATTCTTCAAGTGTAAGCCCGCCTGTCCTGCTTCCCTGATGCTTCATAGCATCATATTTCATGCGGTATGCCTTTGCTTTCTCACTTGGCAGAATATCTTCTCTTTGGATATTGCTGTCCACCATGATAATCGTAGCTTCATCATCCGTATAATTGCGGATAAACATCGGCATTGTTTCTAGTCCTACAGCTTCACAGGCATGTCTCCTTCGGTGTCCTGCTATAATTTCGTAACCGCCCTCTGCTCTCGGTCTGGCAATGCCCGGCATCAACACACCATGCTCTCTGACACTCTCCACAGTTTCCTGCATTTTTTCATCGTCCAGTACCTTAAATGGGTGTCCCTTGAACTCATGCAGTTCTGATAATGCAATTTCCTGTACCTGTTCTATTCCTGCTTGTGGCTGTTCAGTTCCAAACAAATCATCAAAACTATTCAGCTTTACTTTAGCTGCACTTCCCACCTTATTCATCTGCAAGCACCTCCTCTGTCAAAGACTGATAGGCACTTGCTACTTTTCCATTTGGATCATGCTCATAAATACTGACACCCTCCGCAGAAATCTCCGCAGCTCTTACGGACATCGGAATACTGTTTTCAAATATTCTAACCTTGCTACCATAATTCTCCACAACCAATGCACTGATGTCTTTTGCATAGTTGGTTCTGTTATCTACCATCGTAAGCAGGATACCTTCAATCTCCAGTTTGGGATTGATCTGTCTTTTTACTTTTCCTATGGTCTTAATAAGCTGTTCCAGACCTTTTACCGGAAGATATGCAGCCTGCACAGGAATAAGGATACTGTCAGCACTTGCAAAGGCATTTATGGTAATCATGCCAAGCGAAGGCATACAATCAATCAGAATGTAATCATATCTTTCTTTCTGCTGTTCTATGTAGGTACGAAGCACAAGCTCTCTGCTCATTACATTTACCAGTGATACCTCCAGTCCGGAAAGTTCTATATTGCCCGGCATAAGGTCTACACCCTCGTCATGCTTCAATATGCCATAATCCGGCTCCATATCTTCTTCATTGATGATATTCGCCATAACGGTTGCAAGAGATGCATCCAATTTATCCGGCTCCTGAAAGCCTAAACTTGCAGTAAGACTTCCCTGTGCATCTGCATCAATCAGAAGCACCTTTTTCCCTTTTTTTGCAAGTCCAATACCTAAATTACTCGTTGTGGTGGTCTTTCCGACTCCACCTTTCTGGTTTCCTACTGCTATAACTTTACACATGATGAAATTCCTCCAAATTCTACTATTATTCTTTTACATTGCTCTTTTTTACTTCTACATACGATCTATAATATTTATCTGTTCCCTTGTTAGGGTAGAGGTCTGACATTTCCAGAACCTCTACCTTTGGGTGTCTCTGCATGATTTTTTTGAACCATGTAATATCATTTTTTGTTCCCATCAATCGAATCTTTAACATCAATCATTTCCTCCAAACATTGCATACAAATTTTTATTGTATGTGGCATACTCCGGATAGCGAATCTGTATTGCCTGCCAAAAATACGGTGCATAGCAACAGCAGAACAAATCCTCTACTGAATATCTCCGGCACTCATCCACCTGCTCCTCTGTGTCCTGCTCATCATCTACGCTCGGTGTTCCGTTGCAATACAAATTGAAAGCCATTCTAACAACCTTTGCGCTTCCGCTGGTCTGCCATCCTTCATGCAAACACTCCGGTTTTACACAGCCAGTCTTAAAGTTATAAATTTTATCCACATTTCTTCGTGTATCCTCGTTCATTCCAAGGCAATAGCAAAGTGCCTTGTGATATACATCTGCTTCTCTAACTTTCTGAATTTTTTCATAGTAAAATTTCTCATGTGCTTCACTGATAAAGTTAATATTTTCTTTTTTTGCTCCTAACGCTGTACTGTTCATACTGACTTCCTCCATTTTCTTATTTTGTTCCGTTGACCATAACAAAAAAGGACATTCCTCTAAAATTTCTTTTAGAAAAATGTCCTTATAGTACAAAATATGAACTTGAACTGACTCGATTTTAATTTAAAATCGTTTGTTTTAACCCTTTAAGATAGGTTATTTTGTCGTACTCCTGTCGTACCATACAAGTCGGAAGTCCGCAAACTCTTGATTTTACTGGTCTTTTTTATCCAGTGACTTCATCGTCGGGAACAAGATAACGTCTCTGATAGAAACGGATTCTGTCAGCAGCATAACAAATCTGTCGATACCAACACCCAGACCGCCTGTAGGGGGCATACCGTATTCCAGCGCAGTCAGGAAGTCCTCATCAATCATATTTGCCTCATCGTCGCCGTTTTCGCGCAGATATTCCTGATATTCAAAACGCGCACGCTGGTCGATGGGATCGTTCAGCTCGGAATAAGCGTTGCCGTATTCTCTGCCGACAATAAACAGCTCGAATCTTTCTGTAAATTCGGGTTTGTCGGGCTTTCTCTTTGTCAGAGGAGAAATTTCTACAGGGTAATCAATGATGAAGGTAGGCTGAATCAGGTTCTTTTCTACGAATTCTTCAAAGAACAGGTTCAGAATATCGCCCTTTACATGGCGTTCTTCAAATTCCACGCCCTTTTCTGCCGCGATTTTCTTTGCTTCCTCTGTATCCTTCACCTGGTCGAAATCAACGCCTGTAAACTGCTTTACGGCATCTGTCATTGTGATTCTTGCGAAGGGCTGACCCAGATCCAGATCATAGCCGCCATAGGTAATCTTTGTTGTGCCCAGCACGTTCTGTGCTACGGTACGGAACATTTCTTCCGTAATGTCCATCATGCCCTTGTAATCTGTGTAGGCCTGATACAGCTCCATCAGCGTGAATTCGGGGTTATGACGAACGGAAATGCCCTCGTTTCTGAATACACGACCGATTTCATATACTCTTTCAAAGCCGCCGACAATCAGTCTCTTCAGGGGCAGCTCCAGCGCAATACGGCAGTACATATCAATATCCAGTGTATTGTGGTGTGTGATAAAGGGTCTTGCGGACGCACCGCCGGGGATGGTCTGCAAAACGGGAGTTTCTACCTCTAAGAAGCCCTTTGCGTCCAAAAACCTTCTGATTTCTGTAATAATTTTGGAACGCTTGATAAAGGTATCTCTGGATTCGGGGTTTACAATCAGGTCTACATATCTCTGTCTGTAGCGCAGCTCCTGATCCTTCAGACCATGGAACTTTTCGGGCAGAACCTGCAGGCTCTTGGAAAGCAGAACAACCTCTTTTGCGTGTACGGAAATTTCGCCTGTTTTTGTTTTGAATACAAAGCCCTTGATGCCGATGATATCACCGATGTCATATTTTTTGAATGCAGCGTAATCCTCCTCGCCGATGTCATTCTTGCTGACATAGGACTGCATCAGACCGTTTCTGTCCTGAATATTGCAGAAGGATGCCTTCCCCATAATACGCTTGCTCATCAGTCTGCCTGCGATGCAAACATCCTTATTTTCCAGCGCATCAAAGTTCGCTCTGATTTCGTCGCTGTGGTGTGTCACATCATATTTTACAATCTGGAAGGGGTCCTTGCCTGCTTCCTGCATCTGTGCCAGCTTTTCTCTTCTGATTCTATTCTGTTCACTCAGCTCCTGCTGGGTCAACTCCTTATTTTCCTCTGCCACTTTTCTTCCTCCTGTCCGTTCTTTTGTAATGGTTTTATTTTGTAAATCTCAGCACCTTGAATTCCACTTCGCCGTCAGGTGTTTCAATCATAATGATATCGTCCTTTTTATGTCCCAGAAGTGCCATACCGACAGGGGATTCGTTGGAAATTCTGCCGTTCATGGGGTCTGCCTCTGCAGAGCCTACAATGGTGTATTCCATTTCCTCGTCAAATTCCACATCCAGCACCGTTACGGTCGTACCCAGGCTGATGGTATCCTTTGCACCCTCTTCTTCATCGATAACCTCTGCATTGCGCAGCATTTTTTCCAGCTGCACGATACGCGCTTCGATTTCTGCCTGTTCTTCCTTCGCTGCATCATATTCGGCGTTTTCGGAAAGGTCACCCTGACCTCTTGCTTCTTTAATTTTTTCTGCTACGTCTTTTCTGCGGACGGTTTTCAGATTTTCCAGCTCCGCCTCCATGTTTTTCAGACCGTCATAGGTCAAAACAACTTTCTTTTCTGTCATGGGTGTGTCACTCCTCGTTTTAGTCTCATTTCATGCTTTCCTCGTTTCAGACAAGGAAAAAAGGAAGGCTTGCGATTACCCTCCCGAACTATCGTAATATTATATACTGATTCCGAGCGGATTGTCAACGCTTTTTCCTTGAAAAATCAAGGCTTTCTCCAAAAATTTATATTACACAAAAAGGGCAGAAAGCCTTTTTTCCATGCACATAAAACAAATTTCCACCCAAAAAACAGTACCTCGGATGATACTGCATCCATGGCACTGTTTTACTCAGAGATTCTCTGCGCTTATTTTGTCTTGTCAAAGCGAATCGTAAACATATCTTTATTTCCGTTAAAGGAACCGGAATATCTGTCCTTCATACGGTTGCTTAAAACAGGGAATAGGTACCTCTTTTGCCCAAGGACGGTAAACGGCCATGTGTAAACAAGGCTGTCCTCTCCAAATGCAGGAGTCCCTTTATCCAACAACATGTAGCAATTATAATAACGCTTGGAAATCGGCTTGTATTCACCAAAGAAAACCGGATCCGGATCAATATGCGCACGATCACACTCTCTGTAGATATCCCGTTTTATTTCGGCATCCCAAGTCCAAAGCTTAATTTGAATCCCCATTTCTTCCCAATAGAAACTTGCATTGCGGTCATGATCCGGCATAAAGTGCGCATAATCCTCCAGAAAATCCTGCAAGTCCTTTAATACGGGCTGTGCCTCTTTTTCAAATTTAACAACATTGTGTTTAAGAGAAAAGCCCCAAAAAAGAAGCACCACAATATAAGCAATCCAAAAGCCCCAAAACTCCACATCTATAAAAATCGACAGAATGCCCGCTATACCAAGACTTACTATCGCTCCAGAAAGTCCCTCTGAAAATTTATAATACTCGTCCGTAATATACCGAAGAAATAATGCAAAAAAAATCGCAACACCGATAGCCGCAAGAAGGTTTTGAAAACCGATTGCTGAAACGATAAGTACCACTATCACTAATGCAACTATGCCAATCGCTCCCATACGTCCCCTCCTTAACGGTCATAACGTGCAATATCATCATTGCACCGCCCCGGTGCCGGCTCATATCGGTCACAACGCTTTTCATCCGCCTTTACGCTGTATCCGTTGCGGCTGCACTTGAAACTCATAGAATACGCAAGAGTATAGGCTGTCCCCAGTTCACAATAAATGCAGGAACCGCATTTTCCGTAATAATCCTTCGTCATAAAAATCTCCCCCTCTTTAAAACCATTTTCGTCATTCAAACAACTTTTTTCGATACTCATTTGTATCGCTTTCATTGTAGCACCCGTCTGACCCGTTTTCAATAAAAATTTCCGTTTTTGTGTAATTTATTTCACCATTGCAGAAATAATAACTGATACACTGACAGTAAAGGTGGGTGATACAGTTGGTAGATATGGGAGATAAACTCCGTTCCCTTCGGATGGAAAAAAAGTTAACGCAAAAACAGGTCGCTGAACGAATCGGACTGGCTATCAGCGCGGTTTCCTCCTATGAATCGAATAATCGTTATCCGTCATACGAAGTATTGATCAAGCTCGCCCGTATATTTCATGTATCCACCGATTATCTTCTTGGTATAACCAATAAAAGAAACATTGATGTTACCGGTCTGGATGAGGAAGAGATTGAATTGCTTTCACAGATTGCGGATAAATTTCGCCGGAATCACTGAATTTCACAATAAAAACTGCCCCCGAAGGAATATCCCATTCCCTTCGAGGGCTTATATTTTTTAAGCACAAACATTCCCTTCATTTTCTCTTTATTTTTACCCTTTTGCCGAAGGCGGAAAAGCCCGAAACGGAAAAGCCCTTCTCCTGCAAGGCGGAAAACAGCCGCTCCCCGTCCCAATCCTCTGCCGAAAAGCCTTCCCGAAACGCCTCACAGC
This sequence comes from Clostridium sp. MCC345, assembly GCF_018785345.1. Lineage (NCBI taxonomy): Bacteria > Bacillati > Bacillota > Clostridia > Eubacteriales > Clostridiaceae > Clostridium > Clostridium sp. MCC345. The sequence goes on along the minus strand of NZ_WQPP01000032.1, from coordinate 168,198 downwards.
CAAGGTATGCCCTTGCCTCGGCAAGCCTGCCCTCCGCCTGCTCTCCTCCCTCTGCCGCCATGCGGAAAAAGAACCCCTCCGCCGCCGAAATATCCGGACGCAGGCTCCTAAGCCGCCGCAGAACAGGGCGATTGCCTGCGAAATCCAGCCAGATGCACCCTCGCTTCAGAATATGCTCATAAGCACGCTGCTCCATGCCGCAGGAAAGCACCACATCCGCCGCCCCAAGCGCAGCATTTTTCGGGGAGGAAAAGACCTCCGCCATCAAGCCGCGCTCCGCATAAAGCCGCTGCACCACACCCTCTGCCGTTTCCGGCTCCTGCGTAAAAATGGCAAGGCGGTTCACCTCATTTCCCAGAGAGGAAAGCACCCTCCCCCAGATATGCGGCTCGCCCCCTGCCAGAAGAAATGCCGATTCCTCCGGATTTCTGCCCTGCCGGTGCAATGCCTCTGCCGCACCTGCGAAGGCAAAAAGCTGTGCCAGCCTGCGCCCCTCGGCAAAGGGAAGCCGTTCTCTGGGAAATTCTCCCTCGGCAGGCGGCACAATGATGGCGGCACCCGCTTCCTCCAGGGCTGCCAGAAGGCGTGATGCCCCCCTTCTCCAATCTGCTGTCAGTACGGCTGTCCGCTCTGCCTGCAAAATGCCTGTCAGTACCCCGTCCACTCGTGTCAGTGTGTACGGGTAAGTGTCCACTGTTTTTCTCTGTCTCCACCGCTGCGGCAGCAGTTTTGTCCACTTAGGAAGGACAGGCTCCTCCCCCTCTTCCAGAAATCGCACTCTTGCCGGTTCCATGCTCTATTCCCCCTTTTCCGATAGGCTTTTTCCCTGTTTTGTCAGAGAAATTCGCCTGCTTTTTCCTTAAAATTCCATACGATTCCAAAAAATTACATCCGTTTGTACTTTTCTTAATGCAAAACTAACAAGTATTTAATTTTGTACACAAAATACAGGTTCTTTTTCTCGTACAGTATTGACAATAAAATTTCAATAATCTAACATAAAATTATACAAAAGATAGCAATTTCCCATTCAGACGGGAACCCGATACAGGATAACAAATCACTATTTCTATCCCTTATATTTATATGAAAGGAGTCCACACCATGAACACAAAAATGATGAAAACCATGGATGGTAATGAAGCTGCGGCATACGTTTCCTATGCCTTCACAGAGGTCGCAACGATTTACCCCATCACTCCCTCCTCCCCTATGGCGGAGCACGTAGACAGCTGGGCTGCAAACGGCAAAAAGAATATCTTCGGCCAGACCGTGCGTCTGCTGGAGCTGGAATCCGAAGCAGGTGCCGCAGGCGCAATGCACGGCGCTCTGGAGGCAGGCACACTGGCAACAACATATACCGCATCTCAGGGGCTGCTGCTGATGATTCCCCCGATGTACAGAATCGCAGGGCAGCTGAAGCCCGGCGTATTCCACGTTGCATCCAGAACCGTTGGTACACATGCCTTCTCCATCTTCGGCGATCACTCCGACGTTATGTCCTGCCGTCAGATTGGCTGCGCAATGCTTTCCTCCGCATCCGTACAGGAGGTTATGGACTTAGCAGGTGTGGCACACCTTTCCGCAATCAAGGGCAGCGTTCCCTTCATCCACTTCTTCGATGGCTTCCGCACCTCTCATGAGCTGCAGAAAATCGAAGTAATGGACTATGAGGATCTGGAAAAGCTGGTGGATCAGGATGCACTGAAGAAATTCAGAAAGAATGCACTGAATCCCGAACACCCCGTACAGCGCTCCACCGTACAGAACCCCGACGTATTCTTCCAGAACAGAGAGGCATGCACACCCTTCTACACCAGACTGCCTGAAATCGTAGAGGAATACATGAACGAAATCAACAAAATTACAGGCAGAAATTACAAGCTGTTCAACTACTTCGGCGCAGCTGATGCAGAGCATGTTATCGTAGCGATGGGCTCCGTGACAGGCGTTGCGCAGGAGGTTGTGGAAAGCCTGACCGCAAAGGGCGAAAAGGTTGGTTTCCTGCAGGTTCACCTGTACAGACCCTTCTCTCTGGCACACTTCGCAGCAGCTCTGCCCGAAACAGTAAAGGTTCTGACCGTTCTGGACAGAACAAAGGAACCCGGCGCACTGGGCGAGCCTCTTTACGGCGATGTTTGTTCCGCACTGATCGAAACAGGCAGAACCACAAAGGTTCTGGCAGGCAGATACGGTCTGTCCTCCAAGGATGTGACTCCTGCACAGATTATCGCAGTATTTGACAACATGAAGGGCGCACAGAAAAACCACTTCACCGTTGGTATCATTGATGATATTTCCAACAGCTCCATCGAGGTTGGCGCAGAGCCCGATCTGGCTGACGCAAGCACCGTATCCTGCAAATTCTGGGGTCTTGGCTCCGACGGTACGGTTGGCGCAAACAAAAACTCCATCAAAATCATCGGTGACCACACAGATAAATACGCACAGGCTTATTTTGAATATGACACAAAGAAATCCGGCGGTATCACACGTTCTCACCTGCGTTTCGGCGACAAGCCCATCCGCTCCAGCTATCTGGTAACAAAGAACGCAAACTTCGTTGCTTGTCATAACCAGAGCTACATGGAAAAATATGATATCGTTTCCGAAATCAAACCCGGCGGCACCTTCCTGCTGAACTGCACATGGACACCCGAGGAGCTGGATCATCACCTGTCTGCGGAGGTAAAGAGAACCATCGCAAACAACAACATCCACTTCTACACCATTGATGCAATCAAGATTGGTAAGGAAATCGGTCTGGGCAACAAGACAAACGCAATTTTGCAGTCCGCATTCTTCAAGCTGGCAAACATCATCCCCGTTGATGACGCAGTTACATACATGAAGGCGGCTATCGTAAAATCCTACGGCAAGAAGGGCGAAAAGGTTGTCAACATGAACTATGCCGCTGTTGACGCAGGGCTTTCCGGTCTGACAAAGATTGACGTTCCCGCAAGCTGGAAGGATGCAAAGGACGTAGATCAGGAAGCAATCAAGAAGGTTCTTCCCGAATATGTTGAAAAGCTGATGGTTCCCATGAACGCACTGAAGGGCGACCTGCTGCCTGTATCCGTATTCGCAGGCAGAGAGGACGGCACAGTTCCTCTTGGCACCTCCGCATTTGAAAAACGCGGTGTTGCGATTGACGTTCCCGCATGGGATGCAACAAAATGTATCCAGTGTAACCAGTGCTCCTACGTTTGCCCTCACGCTGCAATCCGTCCTTTCCTGCTGACAGAAGAAGAAGCAGCAAATGCTCCCGCATCCTACGCAGTTCTGGATGCAAACGGCGCAGGCGAAATCAAGCAGTACAAATTCCGTATGCAGGTTGACCCTCTGGATTGTCAGGGCTGCGGTGTCTGCGTAACAGCCTGCCCTGCAAAGGAAAAGGCACTTGTGATGCAGCCTCTGGAAACACAGCTGCACGAACAGGACAACTGGGACTTCTCCCTGACCCTGTCTGATAAGAAAAACCCCATGAGCAAATTCACCGTAAAGGGCTCTCAGTTCGAACAGCCTCTGCTGGAGTTCTCCGGCGCATGTGCAGGCTGCGGCGAAACAGCTTATGCGAAGCTGATGACACAGCTTTACGGCGACAGAATGTATCTGGCAAACGCAACAGGCTGTACACAGGCTTGGGGTGCAGCAGCTCCCTGTGTACCTTACACCACAAACAAGGAAGGCTGGGGCCCCGCATGGAGCAACTCCCTGTTTGAAAATAACGCACAGTTCTCCGTTGGTATGGTTCTGGCTGTAGAGCAGCAGAGAGACCGCGTAACCATGAAGGTGAAGGATCTGCTGGCACTGACCGCAGGCACAGATTTTGCGGCAGCAGCTGAAACATGGCTGGAAAACTGGGATAACGGCGATAGAAGCAAGGCTGACAGCCGTGCGGTTATCGCAGCACTGAAGGAGCTGCAGGTTGACGGTGCAGCAGCAGAGCTGAAGGACTTCATTCTGGAAAACAGCGAACACCTGACAAAGAAATCCATGTGGATGTACGGCGGTGACGGCTGGGCATACGACATCGGCTACGGCGGTCTGGATCACGTTCTGGCAAGCGGCCGTGACGTAAACGTACTGGTTGTAGATACCGAGGTTTACTCCAACACAGGCGGTCAGTCCTCCAAGGCAACCCCCATCGGCGCTGTGGCACAGTTTGCCGCAGGCGGTAAGCCTACTGTAAAGAAGGATCTGGGTATGCTGGCAATGAGCTATGGCTACATCTATGTTGCACAGGTTGCACTGGGCGCAGACCCCAACCAGCTTATCAAGGCACTGAAGGAAGCAGAGGCATACAAAGGACCTTCCCTGATTATTGCTTATGCACCTTGTATCAACCATGGTATTTCCAAGGGCATGGCAAATGCACAGCTGGAAGCAAAGCTGGCTGTTCAGGCAGGCTACTGGCACCTGTATCGCTTCAACCCCGACCTCAAGAAGGAAGGCAAGAATCCCTTCATTCTGGATTCCAAGGAGCCTACACTGGACTTCAATGAATTCCTGATGGGTGAAGTACGTTACGCTTCTCTGGTTCGTACCTTCCCCGAAACCGCAGAGGTTCTGTTGAAGGAAGCAGCAGAAAATGCAAAGGATAAATACGCATCCTATAAGAAGCTGGCAGAGGCTTAAAAAATAATTAAAAAAACGAAGGGCGGAACCGAAAGGTTTCGCCCTTTTCAGTGTGTCGATAGAGGGCAGCGTTTCCTTTTCGGCAAGTTTTCAAGAAGTCATTACGTTGCGAGTATAGTCGAAGCGATGAAAAAGTTATCTATCATATTGTGTAACTTTTTTATCAACTCTATTGACAAGAAAACTTGGTATGAATATAATGAAAGTATGCAAAGAAAACTTGGAACGGAGGTGTTCTATGAAAAAGGAAGAAATTTTAAATGCAAGCAGAAAAGAGCATCGCAACAAAGATTTGGCTGAAATGGAAGTGGCATATCAAGCAGGATGTCACGCAAGCAGAGTTGGTGCCTTAGTGTGTTGTCTGCTTTCTTGGTTATCATCTATGCTTGTCCATATTATGATTTATAGTCCATGGGTTATATACTTTAGCATTCTTGCAACACAATGGTTAGTTCGTTTTATCAAAATGAAACGAAAGAGCGATTTGGTACTGAGCGTTTTATTTTTCATTCTTGCAATTTTGGCATTTGTTGGATTTGTTTGCCGCCTTTTAGAGGTGAGGGTATGAAAGAACAATTACAACTGAAAAATCACTTGAAGGAATTTCGTACAGAAGCAAACCTTTCTCAAGCTCAACTTGCAGAAATGGTAGGCGTGTCAAGAAACACGATTAGTTCCATTGAAACAGGGCAATTCAATCCAACTGCAAAATTGGCTCTTATCCTTTGTATTGCATTAGATAAGAAGTTTGAAGATTTGTTTTATTTTTAGGAGGTTATTATGGAAAATATTGTGTTATTGATTTTGGGAGTGTTCATATCTGTTATGGGAATTGTAAATATCAAAGGCAATATCAGCACCATTCACTCTTATAACAGACGAAAAGTAAAGGAAGAAGATATACCGAAGTACGGAAAAGCCGTCGGCACAGGAACGCTTATAATCGGAGTATCTCTTGTGTTAGGTTTCATAGTTTCGTTTTGGAGTGAAGAAATGATAGCTTATATCACCCATCCGGCAGTTGTTGTCGGATTAGGCTTTATGCTATATGGACAATTCAAATATAACAAAGGTATTTTTTGAGAATATAGGTAATTTCAAAGATAATTTCAATTTTCACAAACATCAATCAGAATATATCTAACAAAAGGGCGAAATCTCTCGGTTTCGCCCTTTTGCTTTAATTCTTAAGACTTTCTTTCAATTTCCGAAAGCCCCTTTTCTTTGAGGAAACTTTGTGCTACTATGTTATCCGAAAAGAAAACCTGAAAGGAGAAACACCCCATGAAAAAGAAATTTATCACCCTTTTGCTCTGTGCTGCTGTCGGCATTGGCGCGCTTTCCGGCTGCGGAGGCAATACCTCTGCAAAGGAACTGCCGGAGGATTCCGTTGCCGCCGATATTACAGTAGATAAGGAGAGCCTGCCCCCACTGAGTGAGGATTTACAGGAAATTTACGAAGGTGCTTATAAAATTTATTACCAGATTAGCTTTGGCGCATTTGATTATGATGAAAATGCCACATACGAAAAGGATGAATTGACATACTACAAAATCACCGATCCCCGTTTCCCGACCTATGAGGATTTCCGTACCTATCTGTTGCAGTATTTCACGGAATTTTTCGTAGACAACAGCATCCTGAGCAAGGATAACCTGATGTTCACCAAGGGCGAGGACGGCGGTCTATATTACCTGGGCGGCGGCAGAGGCTCGAATATCTTCTATGCAGGGCACACCTTTGAAATTGATAAGGAAAGCGATGACGAAATCGGCTTCAAAGCAACCGCATATTACACCAACAGCAACGAGGCATACAAAGGTGATTATTTCTACACCGCCCCGGACAATCCCGAAGATTATACCACACAGGAATTTCTGTTTGTACTCTGGAAGGAAGATGCAGGCTGGAGATTTAATACCTTCCATCTGTTCTTCTGATTTTGATATAGCCCCCTTTATGAGAAAATGACTTGAGCAAAATGCTCAAGTCATTTTTGTTTTGGGGAAACGGCGATTGGGCGCAGGGGAAGCACCTCTCGTGTGCAAGAAAAAGCAGCGGCGCAAGCGCCGATTGGGCGCAGTCGCGCCAAGACTGGCAGTGCTTCGCACTGGTTGAGCGCATTTGCGCCCATCAAAAAAGGAGTCTTTCGACTCCTTTTCTTTATCTCTTTTTATACACATCGAAGGAAAACCTTACTCCCTTCTCCTCCTGCATTTCACCCTTTTCCTCCAGCTCCCAATCGGGGTTTTCATCCAGATTCGGGAAGGCAGTATCCGCGGGATAGGTCTGATAAATCTTCGTGACATAGGCACGTTCGCACTGTGGCAAAAGCTGTGCATAAACCGTGCCGCCGCCGGCAACAAAAACCTGCTTCCCGGCGTAATGTTCCAGAATGGCAGGCAGCTCTGCCAAATCATGGCACAGCACAACGCCCTCCGCCTGATAGTCCTTATTTTTCGTCAGCACAATATTCACCCGATTCGGCAGGGGCTTTTTATTCGGAAAGGATTCCAGCGTTTTCCGTCCCATCACAAGCACATTTCCCGTCGTTTTCTCACGAAAATATTTCATATCTGCAGAAATGCGCTGCAAAAGGTCTCCATCCTTGCCAATACCCCAGTCTACATCAACGGCAACAATTATATCCATGTTTTTCCTCCTTATCGGCAATCAAATCGCAACAGGCACACGCCCCATGGATTTGCCGTACTCGTAATCCTCCACAATGAAATCGTCCACGGTGAAATCATAGAAATTCTTTACCTCCGGATTTAGGCGCACCTTGGGTGCAGGCAATGGCTCACGGTCAAGCATAGTCTTTACCATATCAATATGTCTGTCATAAATGTGCATATCGCTGATGACATGCACCAGCTCGCCCGGCTCTAAGCCGCTCACCTGCGCGAACATCATCAGCAATGCGGAATACTGTACCACGTTCCAGTTATTTGCGGTCAGCGTATCCTGCGAGCGCTGATTGAGAATCCCGTTCAGACGATTGCCCGTTACATTAAAGGTCATGCTATAGGCGCAGGGCTCCAGACCCATTTCCGTCAAATCGGCAAAATTATAGATATTCGTCATGATACGTCTGGAGGCAGGTGTATTTTTGAGCTGCCACAGCACGTTATCCACCTGATCCATTTCACCATGAGGGAATTTATACTTCACGCCAAGCTGATAGCCATACGCCTTGCCGATGGAGCCGCTTTCATCCGCCCAGGAATCCCAGATATGGCTGTTCAAATCGTTTACATTATTGGATTTTTTCTGCCAGATCCAGAGGATTTCATCAATCGCCGCCTTCCAGTTGGTATAACGCAGCGTCATCAGCGGAAATTCCTCCTGCAAATTATAGCGATTCACCACGCCAAAGGTCTTAATCGTGTGGGCAGGGGTGCCGTCCTCCCAGACAGCGCGCACCTTTTCATTTTCCGTTGAAAAGCCATGCTCCAGAATCTGTCTGCAGTTTGCCTTAAAAATTTCATCTACCTTAGCCAAAAGCAATTCCTCCTTTTTTCCTTTTCATCTCTGTCGTTTACAAAAAACCGACTAAACTCCCCTTTTATTATACTGAAAAAAAATGAACTTTACCAGTCCCAAGATATCCGTTTCTTGCGCCGAAGGACATCTTATGGTAATATTTTTAGGAACACAAAAGCATCCCTTCTTCCGGTTTGGGCAAAGAAGGCCCTTCGGTTCCTTTCAAAAACGACATTTTCCGGTTTGATGCTTTCCGGAATCCATTTATGGGAGGTTGTAAAAATGAAAAAAATGACTGCGCTTCTGCTTGCCTCTGTGATGACAGCTTCTCTGGCGGCATGCGGCGGCAATGACGATGACGATGCGGCTTCTTCCGGCCCCGGCACGCAGATTACGGCGGCAGAGACGGATGAAACCGAAGCCACGCACACCATCAAAATCGGCGTATTTGAGCCAACCACAGGCGAAAACAGCAACGGCGGCAAGCAGGAGGTTCTGGGCATCCGCTATGCCAATGCAATCGTGCCAACCGTGGAGCTGAACGGTACGGTATACAACATTGAGCTGGTGGAGGCAGACAATCAATCCGACAAGGTAGCGGCTGTTGCTGCGGCGGAAAGCCTGATTGCGGAAGGCGTTGCAGGGGTAATCGGCTCCTACGGCTCGGGTGTTTCCAATGCCGCAGGACAAACCTTTGCGGACGCAAACGTGCCTGCCATCGGCGCATCCTGCACGAATCCGCAGGTAACCGCAGGCAATAAATATTATTTCCGCACAACATTCATGGACCCCTTTCAGGGCAGAGTAATCGCATCCTATGCGGCAGAGCAGGGATATCGGACTGCGGCTGTTATCAGCCAGAACGGGGATGATTATTCCACAGGGATTGCGGCTTATTTCCGACAGGCATTTACAGATGAAAAAATCGGCGGCAAGGTGGTTGCAGACGAGGCCTACCACGCAGGAGAAACCGAGTTCGACGAAATTTTGCAGAAAATTCAGAAAACCAATCCCGACTGCATCTTCCTGCCCTGCTCCACGGCTATGGCGGAGGTTCTGCTGCCCCAGATTCGCGAAAGCGGCATTACTGCACCCGTTCTTGCGGCAGATACCTGGGAAAACCTTTCCATGGTAAAGGCAATCGGCGAGGCGGCAGAGGGCGTTGTATTCTCCTCCCCCTTCGAGGCAAGCGCGACCACGCAGGCGAAAACCTTCGTCCGCGGCTTTCAGTCCTATCTGCGGCAGAACGCGGAGCGCATTGCGCTGAACGGCGGCACAGACGAGGTTGCGGCGGTTTCCGCGCTGGGCTATGATGCCTATATGACGATGGTGACGGCACTGGAAAGTCTGGACGGGACGAAGGATGTGCTGACAAGCGTGGATCTGCGAAACGCACTGTATGAGGTGGATTATGAGGGCGTGACGGGGGATATCAGCTTCGACGATAACGGCGATGCCATCCGCGATACGGCTTATCTGAAACAGATTCAGAACGGAAAATTCGTGTTCCTGAAAAAACAGGTGGATGAAACAGAGTAAGTACCGGTAGAAACATTAGGGGGCTTCATTATGAAACAGATTGTTTGTCCAAACTGCGGTGCGAATGATTTCGTGATAAAGGATGGCTACAAAGTATGTAGCTATTGCGATACAAAATTTGAAATCAAGAATAAAACAAAGGTAGCAGTATCTTTAGAAGATGATGTACAACAGCTATTGCAAAAATGTAAGATGAATCCTGCGAATGCTCGCAGATATGCAAATTTGATTTTAGAAATTGATCCTAATAATAAAGAGGCTATGAAATATCTATGAATTTATAGTAAGGGGAATTTTTATGAAGGTAAGTGAATTAGCTTCAAAGTATAATGTTGTTCAAAAAAGCTTTGAAAAATTTTTAGTAGACACTCGCTATCCTTATTCTGCCGCCGCGTTTACCGGCGAAAAAATTGTTAAGGATAGTGATATAAACGAACTGCTAACAAAATATGATTTATATTTAAAAACAGAAGAAGAGAAAAAAATTCAAAGAGAAAAACAAATAGAATTAACACAAGAGTACAATAAAGAAAAAAATCTAGCATTACCCAAAATGCTAATTACATCCGGCTTCAGCTTTGAAGGATACAGAATTGTAAAATATTCTGGTTATATCTCTGGTGACGATGCGGTACAGGTGAACAGAGGAACAGCCGGTTTCTTCTCTGACCCCACAAACGTCGGCGAAAAACTCATGCAGTCCTTAACCATAATCAGACGAAATGCGCTCAGGGAATTAAAGGAGGCTGCATACGATTTAGGCTGTAATGCAGTTATCGGTGTAGACTTTGATTATCTGACCTTAGACCCTCAAACAGCGAATTCCAGTGGTGGTACAACCTACTTACCCTATGTATTCGGTGTAACGGCAAACGGCAATGCCGTTATTATTGAAAAAATTGAGGATGATGAAGCGTAAAAGCATAGAAAAGGAGTTCGCAGAAATTGCGAACTCCCTTTTCTTTTTTATACCTTTTCAAGCATTTCCTTCAGCGTTTTCTTTTCCTGAATTGCGGTTGTTACCTCTGCCATGCGGGAGGTATCTCCCAAGAGGATTGCACCGCAAAGAATTCCGTGGTGGAAATAGGCTCTTCTCAGAACCTGATTCTGTTCATCCTTGATTTCAACGGTTTTATAGGGGATTTCCGCCCTTGTGCCGATATCTCCGATGGCATAAAGGGAAGTACCCATGCCGTGGAAGCTGAGTGCGTTTATCTCAGGCTGATAGGAAAGGGCTTCTCCTGCCGCATTCGCCCCTGCAATGCGCCCCATTTCCTGCGCTACAGGCCAGAGGGCAATATTTGCGCCTGCGTACTGCGCACAGTCCCCTGCGGCATAAATGCCTGCCACGTTGGTTTCCATATTTTCATTTACGATAACGGCTCTGTCTGCTGCCAATCCTGCCGCCTGCGCCACTGCGATATTTGCTCTCACACCGGTGGAGAAAATCACCAGATCCGCCGCTACGGTTTCGCCGCCTGCCAGCTTCACGCCTGTCACACGCTCCGTGCCGCTAATTTCCGCAATCTGTACACCTGTCAGAATGGAAATACCCTTACATTCCGCAATGCCTGTCAACATTCTGACTGTAGGCGCGTCAATCTTGCCTGCCATCAGCACAGGTGCGCTTTCCAGAACCGTAACATCCAGACCGAAGCGACGCAGCTCCCAAGCCGCCTCCAGCCCAAGCACGCCGCCGCCGATGACAACGGCATTTTTTGCGTCCTGCACCAACGCATTGACTCTTTCCACATCTGCAATGGAACGCACAACGGCTACCTGCGGCAAATCATTGCCCTTGATGGGCGGCACAAAGCTATGCGCGCCGAGTGCATAGATGCACTTATCGAAGGGATAAACCGTGCCGTCTGTGAGGACAACCTCTTTTTTCTCCGCATCCAGAGCTGCAACCCTGCTTTCCAGCTGCAGGTTAATGCGATTTTCTTGATACCATTTTGCAGAAACGCTTGCAATCGCGCCGCCGCTGACTGCGCCGAACAGGTTCTTTGTCAGCATAGGGCGATCATAGGGCAGCTCCTTTTCCTCGGAAAGCATGGTAATTTCTGCGGTTCGGTTGCGTAGACGAATCGCCTTTGCCGCCTGCAGCGCCGCTGTACCGCCGCCCAGAATCACAAAGCGTTCCTCTGTATCCCTGCAGAAATCTGTATCCTGCGATGCCACAGGCACGAAATTTTCAGCCCCAACGCCGCAGACAGGACAGGTTTCGATAGAGGAATCGAAAATTTCACCGCAGACCAGACATTTCACGAGCGTCCCTCTTGCAGAAGGCTTTTTCTTTTCCTCGCCCTTTAACAGCTTCAGACCGAACTGATAGCCGAAGGAAACCGCTTCTGCCAATTCCCGCTCAGAGGGCTTGAAGCGCACGCGGAACCCATCTACCACACGCAGATGAATCTGCTTCAGACGTGCAATGATATGCGGCACACCTTCGCCGCTCCAGCCATAGCTGCCGAAGGCAGATGCCAGCTTGCCGCCATGAATCGGCGGATACATGCCTGTTGTCAAATCCCAGATGGGCTTTAATGCCTCCTGCAGAATGGTCGGCGTACCAAAGAGAATCCCATCTGCTGCGCCGATTTCTGCCGCAACCTCTGCCGCGTCTGCCGTAACTAAATCGTAGCGTTTGACCGCGATGTCGCCCGCCTCAAGGATGCCCTCGGTAATCTTTTCCGCCAGCTGCTCTGTATAGCCATACGCACTGACATAGGGGATGACAACGGTTGTTTTCTCATTCGTGGGGATTTTGCACCATTCGGCATAGATTGCCAGAAGCTCCGGAATATGGCTATCCAGAACGGGACCATGCCCGGGACAAATCATGTCGATATCCAGGGAATGCACCAGCTCCAGCGCATTTGTCATATAGGGCTGCTTGAAGGGGCCGAGGATGTTGTCAAAATAATATTTTGTTGCTCTGAGGTAGCCCTCCGTATCGGTTACGGTGCTTCTGAGAATCCCCTCATGGGCATAATGAGAGCCAAAGGAATCACAGGTAACAAGGGTTTTATCCTCCTTGATATAGGTATACATGGTATCGGGCCAATGCAGATTCGGCAGAAGGAAGAACTGTAGGGTTTTATTGCCGATTTTCAGCTCATCTCCGTTTTTGACGGGGATGCTGTAGAAATCATCATTCACGATATTTTTCAGAAAGCTGATTGCCGTAGGGGTCGCGATGATTTTCGCCTGAGGGTTTTCCGCAATGATATGGGCGATGGAACCGGCATGATCCGGCTCGGTATGATCTACAACAATATAATCAATCTGCGCGATATCCAACTGCTCAGACAATGCCGCTCTGTAATCTCCGAAGAATTTTTCCTTCGCGGTTTCAAAAAGAATCGTTTCATCCCCCGCCTTGAGAATGTAGGAATTATAGGTGGTGCCGAATTCCGTATACATAATGATGTCAAATACGCGCAGGTTCTTATCCAAAATCCCTGCCCAATAAAAATCCTGTTTCAGCTGTAAGGTTTTCATGCTGCCGCTCTCCTTTCAAATACGTGTTTTTTCTCCGTCTATCTTCTCTTTTTTTATTTTCTGCTTTTCTTTTGTTTATTTATATGATATCATGGTTTCAGAAAAAGAAGTGTTGCATTTGCAACAAGGAGCGAAAAAATATGGAAAATTTATTGAAAAATGAACTCTTTACGCACGTTTCGGCAGAAGAGCTGGAAAAAATGATTCCCTGCTTTGAAATGACGAAGCGCAGCTTTCGGGAAAAGGACATCATTCCCACGCACGAGGGGGGAAAAAATTATATCTGCCTGTTGCTTTCGGGGACAGTTTCTGTCAACCGCATCAGCATAGACGGCTCGTTGGACTTACTGGAATATCTGGAGGATACGGGCGTATTCGGGGCAGCGTTTGCCTTTGCCAATCAGGAGGATGCGTTTCTGACCATCTGCGAAAAGGACTGCACGGTGCTGTTTATCGAAAAGCACCATATTTCCAAGCGGTGCCGGAATGCCTGTCCGCACCATACGCAGGTGGCGGAAAATATGCTGCAGTTGATGGGGAATAAGGTTGTCATGCTGACGGAAAAGGTGGATATCCTCAGCCATCGCTCCATTCGCGGCAAGCTGATGAGCTATTTCCGCATCCAGAGCACAAAGACGGGGGAATTGAGCTTTTCACTGCCCTTTTCTCTGCTCAAGCTTGCGAATTATCTCTGCATCGACCGCAGCGCCATGATGCGCGAAATCAAAAAGATGAAGGAGGAGGAGCTGATTGCAATAGAAGGGAAACGGGTGACACTGCTGTGAAAAAATAAGGCTATATCAGAAAAATCTGAGATAGCCTTATTTTTTATTTCGTTTTATTGTGCAGGTACTTCTCTCTCGTGGCTAAGCCGCCGCGGATATGCCGCTCCGCTTTATTGACCTCCAGAACCGCACGGACGGATTTTGCCAGCTCCGGATCAATGCGCTCCACACGGTCGGTGATGTCTTTATGCACGGTAGATTTTGAAATACCAAATTTTTTCGCCGTTTCTCTCACTGTTGCATTGGTGTGTATCATAAATTTCGCAACCTCAACCGCCCTTTCCTCAATATACGTTTTCAAGCCAAGCACTCCTCTGATTATCGCTTGGTTATGTATATGCAGGCAGTAGGAAAGATATGAAAAGCGGCTATCCGAGGAGATAGCCGCTTTTTATATGAATTAGGGAATTTAGAATAGTTTTCGTTTCTTTATTGTTTATACACAAGCATTATGTTTTTGAGGTTTTTGTTTCTTATTTTAAATCTTTAAATTTGAATGGAGAAGGTATTTCATTGCGGTGTCGACTGAATCAACACCTTAAGTCGAAATCAGGATTTCGACTTGTTGAAACAGAGGCATAAACTGACAAGTTCCGTCAGCATAAATGTTTAGAAACTTGCAGTTTTCCTCGAGTGGGCAAAGCCCCCTCTGCGGATTCCATTCGGGGAATAAAACTTCCCCGAACCCCTCCGCAAATTCCGTTCTTTTTTATTTGAAGAACAGTTCGTATACTTCCTTGGTGGGCATATCCTTACCTGTAAAGAGGTTGAATGCCGCAGCACCCTGCCACATCAGCATACCTGTGCCGCCGACAGCGACCTTACAGCCTGCCGCCTTTGCGGACTGCACGAATTTTGTTTCCTTGGGATTATAAACCGCATCTGCAACCACCAAATCGGGGTGGAATACGGATACATCCTCAACCAGAGACTGGTCATCCAGAGGCTTCATGCCAACCTTTGTTGCATTTACCAGAATATCGCTATCCTTGATTGCGGCATACAGTGCATCTGTTTCCTCCAGAGGATGGATGCTGACCTCGCAGTCGGGCACCATCTGCTGAATTTTTTTCACTGTTTTTTCGCCGTTTGCGTAAAATTCATCTTTTCTGTTGAAGATGGAAAGCTTCTTTGCGCCATCCAATGCACACTGCACCTGAATTGCGGTTGCGGCACCACCTGCACCCATCACGGTGATTTTCTTGCCCTTGACATCAACGCCGTTTTCCTTCAGGTTTCTGACAAAGCCCATGCCGTCTGTGTTATTGCCGTAAAACTTGCCATCCTTTACCACAACGGTATTGCAGGCACCAATCAGCTTTGCCGCATCGGAAAGCTCGTCCACCAGCTCTGCAACTCTTGTTTTGCAGGGCATGGTTACGTTGAAGCCCTTACAGCCCAGCACCTTCAGTGCATTGACTGCTTCCTCTGTTTTTTCCAGAGGCACATCGTATGCCAGATAAGCATAGTCCAGACCGGTCTGTGCGAAGCTGTAGTTATACATGGCGGGAGAGCCGCTATGCCCTACGGGGGTACCAATCAAACAAAACATGCCTGTTCTGCCTGTGATTCTTTTTTCCATTGTATTTTTCCTCCTTTATTTTTTTCTTTTGTTAGATTTCCAGTGCGGTATTCAGCCCTTCTGCGGTTGCATCCAATGCCTTTCTTGCCTTCACTGCGTCACCGATGACATAGGTCTCCGCAACGATTTTTTTGATTTCCTCGCTGATGGTATCGTTATTGCGATAGCCCATTGCCAGAACCACATTGTCGAAGCCTTCCAATCTGCCCTCGGTGCCGTCTGCCAGTGTGTAGGATACGCCATCTGTGAAGAACTGCGCTACCTTTGCACCTGTTACACCCTGTACTTTATATGCTTCAAAATCCTTCATGAGGAATTTGCGGTGTTCGGGAATGACATCGGGACCAAGCTGATCTCTCAGTTCGATTACGGATACCTCGTGACCCAGCTCGCCCAGGAAGTCTGCAACCTCACAGCCAACCATGCCGCCGCCGACAACCAGAACCTTTTTGCCTACGGATGCCTTGCCATCCAGAAGGTCGCCTGCATGGATGACACCTGTATCATTGATGCCGGGGATAGGCAGCACCAGAGGATTGGAGCCTGTTGCAACGATAACTGCATCGGGCTTTGCTTCTGCAACCATAGCAGGAGTCACTTCCGTGTGCATAACCATTTTTACGCCATATTCTTCGCATTTTGCGATATAGCTTCTTACCATATTTGTGATATCGCCCTTCCCGGGAGGGTATGCAGCCAGACGCATATTGCCGCCGAGAATGTCACCTTTTTCATACAGTGTTACAGCATGGCCTCTCTGCGCTGCGGTAAATGCTGCGTACAGACCGCCGGGGCCGCCGCCGATAACCATAACATTTTTCTTTGTCTGTGCAGGCTTAAAGTCTGCTTCTCTGCCTGCCAGAGGGTTGACCAGACAGGTGATGGGTTCGCCCTTGAACATATTGGGAACACAGCCCTGCAAACAGCCGATACAGGGGTTCATCAGATCCAATCTGCCTGCCTTTGCCTTATTGGGCATTTCGGGGTCTGCGATGCTCTGTCTGCCGAAGGCAACCAGGTCTGCTCTGCCCTCCGCAACCATCAGCTCTGCATACTGGGGCTCTGTATAACGACCGACTGTAATAATGGGAACGGAAACCGCGCGCTTGATTTCTGTGACATAATCTGCGCTGAAGCCGCCATGAATCAGGCTGGGTGCCCACATACATTCATCATGCAGATGTACGGCTCTGGAAAGGTGCAGACCGTCTACGCCACATTCCTTTTCCAGATAGGAGGCAACTGCTGCGGCATCCTGTGCAGTCTGACCGCCCTCAACGTCATCTGTTGCATTGATACGGCAGAGGATCGCCAGAGAATCGCCTGCTTTCTTACGGATATTTTCGATAATCAGCTTGGGCAGACGCATACGGTTTTCAAAGGAGCCGCCGAATTCATCCACACGCTTATTGGTTCTTGCGGAGATAAATGTGCTAACCAGATAGCCATGTGCGCAATGGATTTCTACGGCATCTGCGCCTGCTTTTTTTGCTCTGACTGCTGCATCACCATAGCATTCAATCAGGCGATAGAGCTCTTCCTTTGTAATGGCTTCGGGTGTTTCTCTGCCGCAGGAGGCAGGGATAGCACTTGCTGCCTTCAGAGGGTAGCCTGTGATTTTTGTATTGCCTTCGGGGCCTGCGTGCTGCAGCTGGATGGAAACCTTCGCCCCTGCCTGATGACAGGCTGCGATGGCTGCCTGAAAGCTGCTGACTGTGCTGTCATCATACAGGCAGGGCTTTCTGGGGCCGCCCTTTGCTTCTTTATAAACAACGGTTGCCTCGAATGTAATCAGACCAAAGCCGCCCTTTGCTCTTGCGCCGTAATAGGATGCGGAGCGTTCGCTCATGGTGCCGTCTGTGTTTGCGAAGTTATTGCCCATGGGAGACATAACAAAGCGGTTTGCCACTGTCATGGGACCAATCTGAATGGGCTGGAACATAGCTTCAAATTTCATGTTTTCTCCTCCGTTTCTTACTCTCTTTTTGTTTTTTCCTTCGTGCTTCATTTCCGTTTTTCTTTTATTTATTGTTATTCCACAACGGTGCAGGTGCTGACCTCGGAGGGCTTCACACGCAGCGCACCAATCTGTGGCACTAAGGTCTGGAAATACTCGGTTGCCCGATGAAATTCCACCGCCTTTTCATCCTGATATTTTTCGATAAAGTAGAACACCTGTGCATCGCTTTGGTCGCTTGCCAGATCATAGCTGATGCAGCCCTTTTCCTGTCTTGTTTTTACAGTCATTTCCTTCGCAAGCTTAAGAAACTCCTGCTGTAAGCCTTCCTTTACGGTGTTTTTTGCAATCAGTACAACCATGTATGGTTCCTCCTCTTATTTTTCGGGCATTGCCTCAGGCCAGCCCTCCTGCAGCACCTTTACGGTATTGTCAAAGTTAAATTTTGCCGCTGCCGCTACACCCTTTGCCAGAATCGCATCGCTGATAACCTCAACACCCATTGCCTTGGGTTCGATGCCCTTTTCCTTCAGCATACGGCAAAATGCTGCTGTATTGCCGCAGCCTGTGCCGGGTGCCAGTCTGTCATGCATGGATTCATCTCTCAGAATGGATGCTGCATAGGGTCTTTCATAAACGTCGTTAATCTGTACGGAAACAATCTTTTCTGCGGGAATCCCTTCCAAAACAGAGAGGTCAACGGGCTGATTTGCTCTCAGCCAATGCCAGCTGTCCAGAATCAGCTTTGCATTTTCACAGCCGCTTTCCTTTACCACTGCCCATGCCTTTTTCACATCGGGCAGGCCGCTGTAAGGCATAGGCTCTACGCCGATGGTGTATTTGCCTGCTCTGTGGCACAGCTCCTTCAGCTTCTGTGCAGTATGTGCAACAGAATAGTTTTCCATCAGACCACAGTTAATGTGGTTCACGCCGAACAGCTCGCACATGTGGAAGCACATCTGTTCCTTATATTTCTGTTCATAGGAACGGTGATCCTCCGCCCACTGCACGATATATTCCACTTCTGTAACCTTCATATCGTATTTTTCAAGAATTGCCAGAATATCTGCATCAAACAAGCCTTCATTCAGTGCATCCACATAGGTTTCCGCACGCAGACCGATACCTTCAAAGCCTGCCTCCTTGGCTGCTTTTACTCTTTCCTCAAAGGTACACTGATCGCCCAGTGTCCAGGAGCTGACTGTGATGGGATATTTTTTAGACATGAGATAGTTCCTCCTTTGTAGTTCTCTTTTTTTCTCTTATCCTTCTTTATTTTCTCAGTGCGGAAAGCTTTTGCAGCAGTTCCTCACAAATCGACTCAATTTCCTTTCCGGTAGTATCAATCACGATATCTGCCACTCTTTCGTATTTCTCTCTGCGGCTTTCCATAAGGTTTTGAATGAAAGGCACATTCATATTGCCATTTAAAAGAGGGCGCTCCGTGCTGTCCTTTACTCTATCGTAGATGGCTTCGGGCGTTGCCGTCAGCCAGACCACATAGCCGCTGTTTTTCATCAGCTCCACGTTTTTCTCTCTGAGGGGTACGCCGCCGCCGCAGGAGACAACCATGTGCTTTTTCTCTCGTAATTCGATGAGGGTATTGCTTTCGCAGTTGCGGAAATATTCCTCCCCGTTGACTGCGAAGATTTCCTTGATGCTCATGCCCTCCTTTTCCTGAATATGGGCATCCATTTCCATGATTTCCATTGCCAGAAGCTCGCTCAGCTTGGCGGAAACAGTGCTTTTGCCTGCACCCATGAAGCCGATGAGCAGGATATTTTTATCAAACAGCGTTTTCGCCTGAATCCGCTTGCTGTTTTCGATAATGCCCTCGAAGATATGCAGGATTTCCTCCTCAAATATGGTACCTGCTACCTCAGCGGCAACCCGTTCCAGCTGCTTTTTCTCCTGCTCCGGCTGCAAAACGGGCAGACCGTTTTCTCTTTTGTATGTAATGATGCCTTCGATACATTCCATTCTGGTTTTCAGTGCGGCGGTGATGCGCTCATCGCAATCCGCAATAATGCTTCTCAGGCAGGTAAGCTCTTTTTCCATTTGGTTCCTCTTTTCTGCTGCAAGGTTTTTCTGTAATTTTTATCTTTTGTAAAAGGTGATTACTGTGCGTCCTTTTCAAAGCGCAGGTTCAGAATGATGGCAAACACAATACCGATTGCCGTTACTACTGCATTGAACAGCAGAATATATCTGGGGCCCTCTACGCCGCCCACCTTGGAAAGCAGGCTTGCGACATTCAGCACCGCATAGTTTGCAATGGAGGATGCAATCATAACAACTGCTGTGATTTTCCCCTTATCTCTGGGGAACATTTCATTCGCCGTAGAGGTTGCCAGCTGCAATACGCCGCCTGCTGCGAAGTAGCCGATTAAGAAGCCACCAATCATACAAATCTGCGGAATCTGCACGAAATACATCAGCAGCAGTGCGCAGAAAGCAACACAAGGATAGATAACCAGAACGCGGATGGGCTTCAAACCCTTTTTCATCAGTGCCGCTGTCAGAAGGACTGCGCAGATGATGCCCGCGGAATAGAAGGACTGAATCATGGAGGGATTTGCCATGCCATAAAGCTTGCCCAGCTCCTGATTGCAGTTCATGAACAGCATGAAGGTTGTGGATGCGGTGAAGCCGATGCAAACCAGCAAAATTGCGGAGGGTGTCAGCTTCATTTTTCTCTTTTCCACTGTGCCGTCTGCCGCCTTAGGTGCCTCCTCCTTGGGAGGGAACGGCAGAATGGCAAGGAAGATACCATCTACGATGATGATGCCTGCCGCCAGGAAATACAGTGTGCGGAAGGACATATCTCTTGCTGCAACGAAGGTGATTAAAAATGGCAGCAGGAACTGTGCCATAGAAATTGCGAATTTTGTAAACAGGTTTGCAATCGCGCCGTTTTCCTTGAAGATTTCCATACAGGAGGGCGTAATGCTTGTATCCAAAAAGGAGTTTGCCATGCCGCTGCAAATCATAAGAATATATGCAAGTGCTGTGTTTGTGGTAAAGGTAATGCCGATAAAGAAGATGGCAAAGAACACAACGCCGACCAATGCGCTCAGTCGTCTGCCGTATTTATCGGAAAAGGGCCCTGCAAACGGAAAGGCAATTAACCGCCCCAGACCGACAGCCGCAATGATTGCCATAACCTTGCTGACATCGAAGCTGCCGTCTGCCAGCTGATTTGCACCCCACATGGCTGCAAAGCTTTGCTTATACTGACCCATAATCGTTACGGCAATACCAAGAATGAAGTAGGTGATGTATAACGCCACCGCCGTAGGATAATACTTTTTCTGATTCATTTCTTCCCTCTTTTCTCAATTTCTCTTTTTTCTTACATCTTATTTCTGAAAGAATTTTTCCTTCACCTCTGCCACAGGCATATCCAAACCGGTATACAGCTTTGCTGCCGCCGCGCCCTGATAGATGAGCATCCCCAGACCACCGACTGTTTTGCAGCCTGCCGCTTCGGCATCCTGTAAAAGCTTTGTTTTTTCGGGCTCATAGACCACATCGGTGACTACCAGCTCCTTACGGAACAAGGAGTGGTCTGTGATGATGCTGATATTCTCCAAGGGGTGCATCCCAACCCTTGTGGCATTGGAAAGGATATCGCTTGTGCGGATTTCCGCTGCCAGCCTTTCGGCATCGTCCATATCATATACCGTGATTTTCTGAGAAGGGAAGGCCTTCTGATATGCCGCCGCCTTCGCAATCGCCTTCTCCCAGAAGGCATCCTTCTTATTGAAAACGGCAATCTCTCTTGCGCCGTCCAGCAATGCCTGTGCCTGAATGGCGGAGGAAACACCGCCTGCCCCCAAAAGGGTGATTTTCTTTCCTTTGACCTCTACGCCCTCGTGGCGCAGGTTTTCAATGTAGCCCTCGCCGTCTGTGATGTAGCCTGTCAGAACACCGTCGTGGTTCACAATGGTGTTGCACGCGCCGACCAGACGTGCCGCCGGGGAAATTTCATCCAGATACTTGAGTACCTCCTGCTTACAGGGCATCGTGATGTTTGCCCCCTTCATTTGAAAGGTACGGAAGGCTTGGATGGCATCCGCTGTCTGATTTTTGTCTACATCAAATGCAAGATACTTATAATCCAATTTCCACTTATCAAAGCAATAATTATACATGGCAGGGGATTTTGAATGTTCTACGGGAGAACCGATTAACCCGAAAAGCCTTGTTTTTCCTGAAATCTCCATGAGAGGATTCTCCTTTTCTTTCGTGTTTTGAATTCTTTTTTTGCGCGCTTTGTCTTACAGGCTCAGTGTATCGCAGAAATTAAAAAAGCACAAATTGATTATTTTATATGTTTTGATAGATTTTGTCTATAGCGTATGGTATACTGAAAATAGAAAAATCAGATGGCATATTATTTGCTGATTCTAAAATTATTTGAAAAATGGGGGGATCTCTATGAATCTGTATCAGCTGCGCTATTTTGTCACGCTGGCGGAAACGAAGCACTTCGGCAAAGCGGCGGAGCGTCTGTGTATCGCACAGCCAAGTCTGAGCCATGCCATTGCACAGCTGGAGGCGGAGCTTGGGGTGGTGCTTTTTGAGCGCAAAAACCGCTCCTCCACGCTGACAAAGGAGGGTATGCAGTTCCTTTCCTATGTGGAAAAATCCTTGGAAATTCTGGATAACGGCATTGAAACCATGGCGCATATCTCCCGTGGGGAGGGCTGCATTGAGCTTGGCTTTCTGCGTACATTGGGGCTTTCGCTCATTCCGGAGCTGGCAAACGGCTTTTTACAGGAGCAGAGGGACAAGCACATCCAGTTCAAGTTCTACACAGACGTGACACAGCCGCTTTTGCAGGGCCTAAAGGATGAAAAATACGACATGGTTTTCTGCACACAGCTGGAAAACGAGAAAACCATTGAATTTATCCCTGTTTCCAAGCAGGATTTAGTCCTCATCGTGCCGAGAAATCACCCTCTGGCGAACCGCTACACCGTTGATCTGACGGAAACCCTGCCCTATCCGCATGTTTATTTTGCGGAAAAATCGGGTCTGCGCATCGTCATTGACCGTCTGTTTGAAAAAATCGGAAAACGCCCGAATATTGCCTATGAGATTCAAGAGGATCAGGTAATCGCAGGGCTGGTAGCGCAGGGGTTTGGCATTGCCGTTGTGCCTTACATGGAGGAGCTGCTGCGGCTGAATGTCAAAATCATCCAGATTTCCTACCCCTATTGGGAGCGAAATTTCTATATGGCAACCCTCAAGGACAGATATCTCCCCCCTGTGGTACAGAGATTTAAGCAGTTCGTGATTACGCATTGCAGGGTATAAAAAGCAGCTAAAAGCGGGATAAAAATAGACAGAAAAAGCAGCACTTTTTTGACATATCGAAGGTGTCTATGAAAGAATAGATACTTTCTATCAAAAAGTGCTGCTTTGACGTGTGTCGGCACACATAAGTTGAAAACAGGGTTCCCGAACCCCTCCGCAGTGAAAATTTCGACTTAAGCGCATAGCTGCGCTAAAGTGGCAACCAACTCCTCCATGCAGAGCGGCTTTGCCAAATGCACATTCATCCCTGCATCGAGGCATTTTCGGGCATCCTCCTCAAAGGCATTGGCGGTCATGGCAATGATGGGGATGGTTTTTGCATCCGCACGTTCCAGTGCGCGAATGGCTCTGGTTGCGGTCAGCCCATCCATCACAGGCATCATAATATCCATAATTATGCCTGCGTAGGTGCCGGCAGGCGCTTCACGGAACATCCGCACCGCCTCACTGCCATCCCTCGCAAGCTCCACGCTGACACCGCGATCAGCAAGAAGTGCTGCGGCAATCTCCGCATTCAGTGCATTATCCTCCACCAGAAGCAGGTGCAGACCGCTGATATCCGCCGCCTTGGCAGGGGCAGGCTGTTCTGTCTGCGGCTGCGCTGCTGCAATTTCAAAGGGCAGCGTGATGGTGAAAACAGAGCCTACGCCCTCCTCGCTTTCAATCGTAATCGTTCCCTGCATTTCATCAATCAGGCTTTTCACAATCGCCATGCCAAGCCCCGTTCCCTGACGGGTGCTGTCGCTGCGCTCCTGCGAGAAGGGCGTGAAGATATGCTGTAAAAATTCCTTGCTCATGCCGATACCCGTATCACGGATGACCCAACGATAGGTAACCCTTCCGTCCGCAATGCCAAGACAGCTGACAGCCGTTTCCACCCTGCCGCAGCTTTTATTATATTTGATGCAGTTGCCATAAATATTCAGGAAAATCTGCCGCAGATGGAGGGGACTGCCATAGACTCTACTGATTTCCATGCACGCGAAGCCTCCTTCATATCGCAGCGTGATGCCTGCTTCCGCGGCACGCTGTTCCATAATGGTCAGAATATCCCTCGTCAGTTGATTTAAATCAATGATTTCATGGGAAAGGATAACCTCGCCGCTTTCCAGCTTGCTCATCTGCAAAATATCATTGATGAGAGAAAGCAGATGCTTGGCGGCAACCTTCATTTTCTTCTGATTGGAACGGATGAGGGCATGATCCTCCGCATGCGCTTCATCAATCTCCAGCAGACCGATAATGCCGTTTAAGGGCGTGCGGATATCGTGGCTCATGCGCGAAAGAAAGCTTGTCTTTGCGGCATTGGCACGATCTGCCTGCTCCACCGCTGCATAAAGCTGTTCATTTTTCAGCTGCAGCTGCTCTGTATATTCCTTTTGGATGGCAAGCTGCTTTTCTCGATAGCTTTGTGCCGTTTTCCAGCGCACCATGCGAATAGCCGCAAGAATAACAAGATAAATCACCATGGCGAAAAGCATATTTTCAGGCGTGGTGCGAAAAACAGCGCGTTGCGGCAGGTAAGCATAAACATACACATTCCGCCCATGCTCCATCAGCCCAAAATAGCGCACGCCGTTCTCCCGCGCAGAAACAAGCCTGTCGCTTACAGCGGCGGCTCTGATTTCTTCAAGCACTGCGGATGCATCCGTATTTCCGCCAATAAAGCTTTCCTCGTTTGAAGCAATGATTTCATTCCCACTGCTGACCACAATCGTCCCGTTTTCCGCAGGGTCATAGCCCGAAAGAAGCGAAGAAATCGAAAGACTGAAGGAATTGATATAATCCAGAGGTGTATGATAATAGGCAACAACAATGCCGGGTGCATCCAGTCTTTGCACTGCCGCCAGATCCAGATAACATCCCTCAGGGCAGAAAAGCCGCACGGCATAGCGCTTTTCTGGATACTGTGCCGTATTCAGAAGGGCTTCGGAATCCAGATTTTCATGCACGAAAGCTGCCATATCCGCTGCTTCGCTTGCGGCAGTAATATTTCCTGCTTCATCCAGAAGCAGAATCCCCGAAACGTAGCAGTCCTTCACACAGGTATGCAGAAAATCCGCACTGACAGGCCTTGTGGTTTCCTCCAATCGGTGCGCCGTCTGGTTTGCGCTTTCCACAATCCGCATCAGGCTCTTGGATTCATCCGCAAGCCCAATGCGGCTATAGCGGTTACACTGCTCCTTCACATAATTGACCGTATTCACCATGGTGCGCTGTGTAGCAGCGATATCCTCATTTACGGCAAGCAAAAATACGCCGCCCAAAAGCAAAACGCCCAGTAAAAGCTGTAAAAAAAGGATACGCGTGCAGGGCTTTGCAGAGGCTTCATTCCACATCCGCAATCACCCCCATATCGTTTTCTTCCAGATATCTCCCGATGATTTCCTCCATCGTGCCATCCGCACGCATTTCTTCAAAGGTTTCGGAAAGCTTCTGTTCCAGACCGCGATCATCCTGCTTGGAAAACGCCACGCCCAAGCCGACCGTCAGCAGCGGCTCCTCCAGAATCCGATAATCCAGCTTATAATCGGACATGCACTGCAAAATTGCCGTTTCATGCGCGGCAATCGCATCCGCATAGCCCTTGCTCAGACAGGGATAAATCAATTCCCGATTCTGCATGGAAAACACCTCGCGCAGGACAGGAAGTCTTGCATCCGTATGCGAAAGAAAAAGCGCCTCCGGCTTTGTGGTGGACTGCACCGCAATGCGCTTGCCCTCCAAATCCGCCAGTGTTTTAATCTCGCTGTCCCGATTGACTGCCACCACCTGACGGCTCATCATATAGGGCGCGCTCCAACGGTATTCCTCCTCGCGCCCATCAATAGAAAAGCTGCCCCAGATGCAGTCGATTTTTCCGCTGTCAACCAGCTCCTTCTTTTTCTCCCAGTCGATATAGGTAAACACCGCCTGATATCCCATGCGGCGAAAGGCTTCTGTCGCTAAATCCACATCTATCCCCGTTGGTTTGCCGTCCACATTCTCATAATTATAAGGCGGATAATTATCACTGCCGATGATAATATCCGGCAAATCTGTCTGCTGTGCCGTTTTTTCCGCCGCGCCGCAGCCGGACAGGCTGACACAGCAGACCACAGCCGCCAAAACCATGCCCCTGATTTTCTGTTTCTGCATAACACCCTCTCCTCTTTTTTATGCCCATTTATAAATAATAAGGCAGTCAGCGGACTGCTGACTGCCTTATTATCCACAGGATTGCGATTTGTCCGCTTCCCCTGCCCATATATATCACAGTTCGTGTATATTAAAATTATATGAAAGAAATCTGTCTATTTCAAGTATTTCTTGTCAAAAACAGACAGAAAAGGAGGATTTTTATCAAATACAATATCATGTTTTGCAAAAACTCATCGTCTTCAGCGGTTTTTTTGACAAAACCTTCTAATTTAGCGTTGTCCGCCGCGCGCAGATATGGTATGATGTGGTAAATTCCTCCGCACAGCAAGCCACGCGCTTTCTGCAAGGAGACAAAATAAAAATCAAACAGCTGCTGACACAAAGAAAGGCTTCTGCGTGAAAGGGTGGGTCATACATACATTTTACAGAATTTCTGCGCCCTTTCTCCATATTTTTTCGGGGCGTTTTTTATTGTCTGCAAAAAAAGAGATAAAAAGAAAGGAAGATAAAGCAATGTATCCCTACAACCCCCACTCCCAAAAGGCAGAGGAATTCATCAACCACGAGGAAATTCTGGAAACCCTTGCCTATGCAGAGGAAAATAAGCACAACATCCCCTTAATTGACAGCATTATCGAAAAGGCAAGGCTCAGAAAGGGACTTTCTCACAGAGAGGCAATGGTGCTTCTGGACTGCGATATTCCCGAAAAAAACGAAGAAATTTACGCGCTGGCAAAGCAGATTAAGCAGGATTTTTACGGCAACCGTATTGTGATGTTTGCGCCGCTGTATCTCTCCAATTACTGCGTCAACGGCTGTGTATACTGTCCTTACCATGCGAAAAATAAGCACATCCGCAGAAAAAAGCTGACACAGGAGGAAATCGTCAGAGAGGTAACGGCTTTGCAGGATATGGGGCATAAGCGTCTGGCACTGGAAACAGGCGAGGACCCCGTCAATAACCCCATCGAATATGTACTGGAAAGTATTCAAACGATTTACAGCATCAAGCATAAAAACGGCGCGATTCGCCGCGTGAATGTCAATATTGCGGCAACAACGGTGGAAAATTACCGTAAGCTGAAGGATGCCGGCATCGGGACATATATCCTCTTTCAGGAAACCTACAACAAGGAAAGCTATGAGCACCTGCATCCCACAGGCCCTAAGCATGATTATGCCTACCACACCGAAGCGATGGACAGAGCCATGGAGGGCGGCATTGATGATGTCGGGATTGGCGTTCTGTTCGGCTTGGAGCTGTATCGCTATGAATTTGCAGGGCTTTTGATGCACGCAGAGCATCTGGAAAGCGTATTCGGCGTAGGCCCGCATACCATCAGCGTACCCAGAATCCGCCATGCCGACGATATTGACCCCTCCGCCTTCGATAACGGCATTGATGATGATACCTTTGCAAAAATCGTTGCCTGCATCCGTGTTGCCGTTCCCTATACGGGCATGATTGTTTCCACCAGAGAAAGTCAGGAAAGCAGAGAACGTGTACTGAGTCTTGGGGTATCCCAAATCAGCGGCGGCTCCAGCACGAGTGTCGGCGGCTATTATGAAAAAGAAGCAGAGGAGGATAATTCCGCACAGTTTGATGTCAGCGATAACCGCACACTGGATGAAATCGTGAAATGGCTGATGGATTTGGGCTATATCCCCAGCTTCTGCACCGCCTGCTACCGCGAGGGCAGGACGGGCGACCGCTTCATGAGCCTTTGCAAAAGCGGACAAATCCAAAACTGCTGCCTGCCCAATGCGCTGATGACGCTCAAGGAATATCTGATTGACTATGCCGCACCGGAAACAAAGGAAATCGGGGAAAAGCTGATTTTAAAGGAAATCAAATCCATCCCGAAGGAAAAAATTCAGGAGATTGTACGGAAAAATCTGGTTGAGATTGAAAAAGGAAATCGGGATTTCCGCTTCTGAAACGATAACAGGAAAGGTGCTGTTTTCAGTGCCTTTTCTTTTTTTAATTTTTTTATCTTTTTTTGGAACTTTTTTCCTCCTTCTCTCGTTTAACTACCTGTAAGCGCTTATGGAAAATGAAAAAATCATATCTTGAGAAAGGATTTGAATGAATATGAAAAAATTATTGAAACCAATGGTAATCGCAGCAGCAGCAACAATGGCATTTTCTGCAACCGCCTTTGCAGGCACCTCCTCCCCCTACAGCCTCAACATCAACGGCAAGGCAGCCAATGGGGAGGTTCTGGTTTTAGTTCCTCTGAGAGAAACCGCAGAGCAGCTTGGCTTCAAGGTAAGCTACAACAAAGGCACGATTCTGGTGGATGACGGCATCATGCATACCAATCTGACCATCGGTGAAAATACCTATCAGGTTGTGACAAGCAATCCCGATTTGGTTGGCATGAGCGCACCCTTCTCTCTTTCCAGTGCACCTGTGATGACAAATGGCAAAACCTATGTGCCCATTGAGCTGTTTGTTCCTCTGACAGGCAATGACAGCAGCATCATCAAAACAGACGGCTCTGCCATTTCCATCAGCAAAAAGGCTGATACTAAAAACGAGGATGTACAGATTCCCAACCCTCTGACCGAGCATGAAACCCTTGCAGACCTTGCAAAAACAGTCGGCTTTGATGTGACTCTGCCTACACTTGATAAGGCATATAAGGAAACCGCTTTCATCGACATCAGCGGCACAACAGCAGATGTGCGCTTTGCAGACGGCGAGGATACCATCACCTTCCGTAAGGCAAAAGGCTCTGATGATATCAGCGGTGACAACAAAACATATAAGGAAAACAAAACCATTGCCGTAAAGGACGTTTCTGTTTCCGTGAAGGGTAATGACGGCATCAATACCGCAACATGGCAGAAGGATGGCTTTACCTATTCCTTCAGCAGTGACAAGGCAATGACACAGGATGCTCTGGTAAAAGCAATCGAAAACCTGTTTTAAGCATAAGAAAGAGGATATCCGAAAAGATATCCTCTTATTTTTTGTTCTTATTCTACTGTAGAACTACATAATTCCAATTGTTTTCGTATTTCCTTTGCAATAATATAAGACAACTCAACAGGAACTGCATTCCCTATCATTTTATATCCATTATCTACATCTGTATAGATAAATTCAAAATCATCCGGAAACCCCTGTACTCTTGCACATTCTCTTACTGATAATCTTCTATACAAATCTTCTTTGCCAGGAACAAAAATCCGTTTATTTTTTTCAATAAAAAGCATTTTTGGTGCTTGTGGATGCAACTGACATTGTCTTCCGCTCGCCTGCACAGTAAATGCCTGTTCATCCCATGCCCTTACTCTGTTTCTGCTCATAAAAATCGTAGAATACGCACCTGTAAAGTATTCATGATTTAGAATCTCCAGCTTACCATTTGTTTTATTCCTCGGAAGCGCTGGTACTGCTGTTCCATCTAAATCACCAATCGCCTGAAAAAACGTCTTTTTATCCTCTTTTTTAGGTGTAGTAGGTGCAGGAAACTGAAATCTGATATTTAAATCCTTCCGAAATCCGATATAAAAAACCCTTTTTCTATCCTGAGGTACACCATAATCTGACGCATTTACTAAGTTAATTGTAACATCATAGCCACATTTTTCAAATAATCCTATTATATTTTTCACGGCCTCAGAGTGTCTGTTTGCCAGCATACCGGAAACATTTTCTGCTAAGAAGAATTTTGGCTTTTTACTTTTTAAAATTCGAATATAATCAAAAAATAGCTGTCCTCTCTCATCGTTAATTCCTCTTAGCGAACCAGCTTCGCTCCAGCTCTGGCAAGGCGGACCACCGATAATACCGTCTATTTCATCTGGAAAATCAGATTCCTGTATATTTCTGATATCCCCCTTGATTAGTGGCGCAGTATGATTTTTTTCATAGGTTTCCCAGATTGTGGGGTCGTATTCATTTGCCATAGCAATTGTAAATCCTGCTTTTTCAAATCCTAAATCAAGCCCCCCTGCACCGGAAAACAAACTAATTATTTTCATTATTAAACCTCCTAAAACCTAATGGAAATCAGTTTTGCATCTCTTAACTGTGCTGGATTATCTGGATTTTTTATTTTAACATCTGAAATGCACAACATTTTCTTTTCCTTAGCCAGATCTTCTAAATTCTTTCTATTTGGAAAGGTTTCATATTTTTCTTTGTTAATTACCGCCATAAAGTTAAACTCTTTTTCCATATCACGAATAAAAATATATTTAAAGACCTGAAAAGGATTTTCAATTCCCCACATACCTCGTATTCTTAAATATGTAATCCCAAGAGGATCTACTTTATTCAATTTTCCCAATTCTCTTGTGTCAGTTAAGCTAATATTAGGAATCTGCATAATTCCATCCTTAATCCTTTGTTTTAAGGATTCATAGGTTTCAACAGATGCACAATAATCCAAACCATATACCATGCATAAATGCTTCAGTTTATTCCTTTTCAGAATACCAACCACATAAATCATGTCCTTTTCTTCCCAATCCTCCGCATTTCTGCATGCATTTGAAATCATTGGCGAAGAAGCATACAGTTTCTGTTTTGGATAGCTGGAATTTAACGCAAGTGCTGAATTATCTGCTTCAATCTTTTTTACTTCAATTGCATCCCCATTTCTAAGCATAGCATCCGGCGGATTACTGTCATTTCCTAAATAAGAAAAAGTATCGGAAATTTTCTGCAATCTATTTGCTTCATCATGCTCATCAAAGGTGCTTGCAAATAAATCCTTTACATATTCCTCCAGTGCATCCCCTGCACTGTTTGCTCTATTTTTTCGTACATAGGTTTCCTTCAACTCTGTAACAGGATGATTCAACAGATTTATAATTGCATCTATAATATTACTCATTTCATTCCCCCCTCTTTTCTTTTTCTATCATACTATAATAAAAGGATATCTCACAATACCCTTTTAAAAAGAAATCCCCACCCTCACGGATGGGGAAATATATAATCATTTCTTTTTGTTAGGAATCAGCTTCTTTGTGCCGCCCATATAAGGCCACAGAACCTCAGGGATATTTACAGTACCATCTGCCTGCAGGTTGTTTTCAAGGAAAGCAATCAGCATACGAGGGGGTGCTGCAACAGTGTTGTTCAGTGTGTAAGCGAAGTATTTCTTGCCTTCTGCATCCTGTACGCGGATACCCAGTCTTCTTGCCTGTGCATCGCCCAGATTGGAGCAGCTACCAACTTCAAAGTATTTTTTCTGTCTGGGAGACCAAGCTTCAACGTCAACAGATTTTACCTTCAGGTCAGCAAGGTCGCCGGAGCAGCATTCCAGTGTTCTTACGGGGATATCCATGGAACGGAACAGATCTACAGTGTTCTGCCACAGCTTATCATACCACATGGGCGCTTCCTCAGGATTGCATACAACAATCATTTCCTGCTTCTCGAACTGATGGATACGGTAAACGCCTCTTTCTTCAATCCCGTGTGCGCCTTTTTCCTTACGGAAGCAAGGGCTGTAGCTTGTCAGGGTCTGCGGCAGGTCTTCTGCTTTATTCAGCGTATCGATGAATTTACCAATCATGGAATGTTCGGATGTACCAATCAGATACAGGTCTTCGCCTTCGATTTTATACATCATTGCATCCATTTCCGCAAAGCTCATAACACCTGTTACAACGTTGGAACGAATCATGAAGGGAGGAATACAATATTTGAAGCCTCTGCCAATCATGAAATCTCTTGCGTAAGCCAGAACTGCGGAATGCAGACGCGCAATATCGCCCATCAGGTAATAGAAGCCATTGCCTGCAACCTTTCTTGCGCTATCCAGATCGATACCGTCGAAGGTTTCCATAATATCTGTGTGATAAGGAATCTCAAAATCGGGAACAACGGGTTCGCCGAATCTTTCTACCTCTACGTTTTCGCTGTCATCCTTACCAATGGGAACGGTAGGGTCAATGATGTTGGGAATGGTCATCATGATAACCTTGATGCGTTCCTCAACCTCTTTTTCTCTTGCGGAAAGGGTTTCTACGCGTTCTGCGTCTGCGCCAATCTGTGCTTTTACCTTTTCGGCTTCTTCCTTTTCGCCCTTTGCCATCAGCGCACCAATCTGCTTGGAAAGCTTATTTCTCTGCGCTCTGAGTGCTTCAACCTCCTGCTTGATGGTTCTGTTTTCCTTATCCAGCACCAGAACCTCATCTACCAGAGGCAGCTTTGCATCCTGAAATTTTTTGCGGATGTTTTCCTTTACGATATCAGGGTTTTCTCTTACAAATTTAATGTCTAACATTTCATGACCTCCTAAAAATAGTATTTTTTCGGATGGAAGTTTTTCGTATATCTTATGAAAGGTTTTTCAATCAGAAAAAAGAATTGTAAGCAATTCTTCTCTGTAAACAGCAATAAAAAATATCTGCAAGCAGCTATTTTTTCATCACCGCTTACAGATATGCTTTTCTGTTGCAATCGCTCACGCTTTCATAACAAAAAAACTCCCGATCCCGGTAATAAAACAGGGACGAGAGTATATTTCCCGCGTTGCCACCCAGATTGCTCGGAGCATCCTCCGAACCTCTTGAACAGCTATAAAGGGCTTACCCTTCCGACTTTCATCGGCAGCTTGGAAAGTGGAACATTCTCTTTTCTCCGCCGATTCGCACCAACCACCGGCTCTCTGTGGGAGTTTTACAAGAACTTAGCTTTCCTTTCGGCTTTCGCCTGCGCTATTTTGTCTTGTTTGACTTTTTGGTGTATATTATATCATATTATTTTAAAATTGCAAGCCTAAATTTTTTTCTTTTTTTTGTACAATTTTTTCCATAAATCCTATCTTTTTGCTAAAATATATAGAAAATGTTAAAAAAATTATATTTTTTTCTATGTGCAAAATAGCGTCCATTGTGGTATACTATGTGAGTACAAGAAAACCCCTTTTCCTGTACCACAATATGCCCCGGGGTTTGTGCGCACAACCCCATAGAATGGTGTCTCCCCTGGCACCATTCTTTTCCCTAGTCAAAAAGGACAATCAAGCATGATTGTCCTTTTTTTATACTTTTCCATCATGAAAATTCCCGCACCCTTTTTATTTCAGAATAAATTTCTCAATGACCTCTGCCACGCCGTTTTCCTCACAGTTTCGTTCCGTTATGTAATCCGCGGCAGCCTTCACATGCGCCTCGCCGTTTTTCATTGCAACGCCAAGCCCTGCCTGCAAAATCATGGAAAGATCATTATCACTGTCACCAATGGCAATCGTTTCGGCAAGCGGCACATTTGCCTCCTGCGCAGTCGCAGCCAGCGCGTTGCCCTTGCTTACGCCCTTTTTCACCAGCTCCAGATAGGTTTCCGAGGAATAAAACAAATCAAAGATATCTCCTGCCGTTTTCTCCACATAGCGCTTCAGCGCCGAAAGATTTTTCCGCTCTCCGCTGATTAAGCATTTTGTAAACTCGCCCGCATAATCGGTCGGCTCCTGCAAAATACGCGGATTTGCTTGCATCATCCAACAATAGGATTTCACCTCGTCTGTCAATTTTTCAATCATAAAATTGCGATCATCATAGTAAAACAGCTCCAAGCCAAGTGCTCTCGCCCGCTCTGCGATTGGTTGCACCACAGACGGTGAAAAGCTGCTTTTCAGCACCAGATGCATATCCCTTAAATCATACACCGCCGCACCATTCTGGCAGATAACATAGCCCTTTTTGTCCAGAAGATGCAATTCCTGCAAATGCTTTTCCACGCCAAAAACACCTCTGCCTGTGCAGATGACAAACTCCACGCCTTTATCCACAGCCTTTCGGATTGCAGCAGAGTTTTCCACAGAAACCCGTACACCTTTCCATAATAATGTGCCATCCATATCGGAAAATACCATTTTATAGCCCATTTTCTCCTCCTTTGTTTACATAATGCATTACCCACATCCTGTGGATAACCTGTTGATATTGTGGAAAACCCTCTGGACAACTTTTCTTTTTCACAAGTTATCCACAAAATGTGGATAAGATTTCAACTTATCCACAGAAATTTTCCTGTATCTGATAAGGAAAAAGGAGGAAAATCTCCTCCCTTTCGTCTGTTTTTGCTTTTATTTTTATTCTTCTTCGTCTGTTTCTTCCTGTTTTTCCACGAAAACGGGTTCCTGAAAAATCGGTTCGCTGATTTTTGCTTCCGCAATCGCGCGTTCCACGGCACTTTCCATGGCATCCCCCAGATTTTCCTCCTCAGGCAAATGCGCTTTTTCCGCAGCTGCTCTTGCTTCCTCTCTCTTTTTCAGAATGGATTCCGCCGCCGCAATCTTGCCTGCAAGCGTTTCCTCCTTCAAAATCAGCTCTTTTTCCGCCTCTGTTACATCACCGATAGAGGATTTCGCCTGTTTTTCCTTCGTTTCATCCACTTCGACCATTTCCACCTGATCCAGTGTAATCTGCTCATCCATGGCTCTGTCCTTATCCTTTTTGCGGAAGGTCGGCTTAAAGCGCACCTTAACCACCTTTTCATGCTCCGGCTGATAGGTATTATTTTTTGCCACCTCAACCGCTTTTAATTCCTCCTCGGAAAGCATGTAGGTGCTGACACCCATTTCAATCGGCTTCGCATAGGTAAAAGAGCCTGTACGGCTATGAATACCGTTCAGCACCACGCCGTTGTCATTCCCATCCAAAAGTGCCAAAGCAAAACAAAGATTGCCGCCCATTTCATCAAAGGGGTTATAGCGAATCAGCCCAACCTTTTGGATTTTGGATTTATCGGTTTTATCCATATCCGTCACCATATCCAACAGCTTAGAATATTGCGATTCAATTTTCTTTGAGGTTTCAAAATATTCTTCAATTTTCATTTCCAGGTTATGGGTTGGTCTGCGATTAGAGCCCATAAAATAATCATATCGTTTCTTCTGCCCGTTCAGCTTCACAAACAGAACAATGCAGAGTATAAATAATATGAATATTGCTGCCGCCAGAGCGGCAAAAAGAATCAATATCGTTTGCTGCGTCAATTCCATCATATTTCACATTCCTTATCGTTTCAGGAGCACCAAAAGGCGTTCCAAATCTTCCTCAGAATAATATTCTATTTCTATTTTACCCTTTTTCCGCTTACCGATAGGCTTCAGATTTACCTTTGTGGCAAACAGAGATTTCAAATCCTCCTCTATCGCACGATAGGCAGTTTCATCCGCTTTTTCGGCTTTTTCCGCAGACTCGGGTGCATCTTCCTTCGCCAGATATGCCTTGACCAGAGCCTCAACTGCGCGCACACTCAGCCCTTCCTCGATGATATGCTCTGCCAATTCAAACTGTGCGTCCCCATCGGATACAGGCAGAAGCGAACGGGCATGTCCGCCTGTCAGCTTATTTTCCGTCACAAAATTACGCACACGGGCATCCAACTGCAACAAGCGCAGGGAATTTGTAATCGCGGAACGGCTTTTCCCGACCTTTTCTGCAATTTTTTCCTGACTGAGCTGAAATTCTTCCTGCAAACGCTGATAGCTTTCGGCTTCTTCAATGGGATTTAAGTCCTCACGCTGGAGATTTTCCACCAGTGCGGCTTCAAAGGCTTCACTGCCTTCCCATGCCTTCAGCACAACAGGCACCTTTTCCATACCGGCGATTTTTGCGGCACGCCAACGGCGTTCCCCTGCAATGATTTCGTAATATTCCCCGTTTTTCTTCACAACAATGGGCTGAATCATACCGTATGCCTTTAGGGATGCCGCCAATTCCTCCAAAGCGGTTTCATCAAAATATTTTCTCGGCTGCTTGCGGTTGGGTTCGATTAAATCCAAATCCAGCTCCGTCACCGTTTCATTCGATTTTGCTGTTTTCAAATCCTGTACTTCTGTATTGATGAGGGCGTTGATTCCAAGACCTTTTGCACCAAGACCTCTTTTCTTTTCTGCCATATCAATTCCACTCCTTTTCCATGACTTCCTCTGCCAGCAATGCGTAAGCCTCTGCGCCCTTGGATTTCGGATCATAAAGATTGATAGGCAGACCATGGCTCGGAGATTCCCCAAGGCGCACATTTCTTGGGATAATTGTGCGGTAAACACTCTGCCCCAGAGAACGCTTAACCTCCTCCACAACCTGCAAGGAGAGGTTTGTTCTTGCGTCATACATGGTGAAAACAATTCCCTCAATTTCCAGTTCGGGATTCAGACGTTTTTTCACCAGATTTACCGTATGCAGCAGCTGCTCCAAACCTTCCAACGCAAAATATTCACACTGAATAGGAACCAGAACCGTATTTGCCGCCACAAGTGCATTGACGGTAATCATATTTAAGGAAGGCGGACAGTCGATGATAATAAAATCGTATGCGTCCTTCACCTCTGCCAACGCCTCCTGCAAAATATATTCCCTGCGGTCGTTGCCAATCAGCTCAATCTCCGCTCCTGTCAAATTGATATTTGCAGGAATTACCTCCAAGCCATCCATGCAGGTCGGCTGCTTCACCTCTGCAATCGTGGCTTCGCCCAAAAACACATCGTAAATCGTCAGAGGGACATCATTTTTATCCAGACCAAGTCCGCTGGTGGTATTTCCCTGTTGATCTGCATCAACGGCAAGCACACGCTTTCCCTCTGCGGCAAGGCAGGCGGAAAGATTGATGGCTGTGGTTGTCTTTCCCACGCCGCCCTTCTGATTCGTCACTGCAATGACTCTAACTTTGCTCATAAATTCCCGCCTTTCCTTCTCGTTTTTTCTTCTTTTTATATAATAGTATAATCAATATGAAAAAGCAATGCAAAAACACGATGTTTCACGTGAAACATCAGGAATTTATATAAAAATAGAAAAAGCCACTCTATTTTGTGAAATAAAATGGCTTTTTGTTTGTTATGCGCTATGTTTCACGTGAAACAATTATAGTGAAACAATTATAGTTTTGCAGACTTTGCGGGGCTTTTCAAAAGAGACATGATAATATTCTCCTTCGGTTCCTTTTCAAATTTCCCAAAAACAGGGATTGCCTTCGGAATCACCTTAATTTCAAACGGCATATCCGGCCCCAGCTCCCCATCAACCGTAGATTCCATAATTTTGAAATCGGGATCTAAACATTCAATCTTAAAATAATGGTCTCTGAGATACAACACATTCTTATCATGAATATGTTCCCCAGTCAGCATTTTCATCAAAACAGGTGTCATTTCAATCAGAGGCTTTCCTTTGATAGCAATAAATTCAAACTTCCCATCCGTAATGGATGCTTCGGGGGAAAGGTTCGTAAAACCACCCGTCCCTGCTGAATTCATAATCATATAGAAATACAAATCCTCCTCTATGACATCTTCGCTTGTCGTAATGCGAAACGGCACCTTTCTGAACTGCGGCAGCTGCTCCACGCCCTTTAAATAATAGGAAAGGCTGCCAAGTGCGTTTTTCACATCCTTATCCACAATCTGTGAAACATTTGTGAAAAAGCCGCCTGCGCAGACATTGATAAAGAAAATGGAATCATTCACCAGACCCAAATCAATATCCACCGGCTTTGTGGAAACAATCGTTCTGCAAACATCCTCTACCTCGCCGCTTTTAAAGCCAAGGTAGGTTGCAAAATCATTTGCCGTGCCGGAAGGAATGATGCCCAAAGGAATATGCAGACCACGGCGCATCATAGCATTCAGCACAATATTCACTGTACCGTCACCGCCGGAGGCAACAATAATATCATAATTCGGGTCCATTGTGGCAATATGCGTGTCAATGTCTCCGGGATGGAGCGTGCGGAAGGGATGCACCTCATAGCCGCCCTCCTGAAAGATACCAATACAAACATCTAAGTCAAATTTAAAGCTTTTATTCCCCGAAAAGGGATTATAAAATAATTTCAACTTTTTCATACAAATACCTTCCTTTATAAAGAGAATATCTATTTTAAGATAATTAAAAGCCCCTCGATTAAAAGTTTTCTAATCTCTGAAAACAAAATCCTGCAAGCAGTTTTTGTTTCAGAAGATTGAAAATGCTTTTATAGCATATCACATTTGTTCGGGTGCTTCGATACCTAAGAGTGCCAGACCCTTTTTCAGCACTGTTTTTACAGAGAAAACAACCGCCAAACGCGCCTGTCTTACCTCAGGTTCACTGCTGAGAATCGGGTTATCGTGATAAAATTTATTGAACGCCTGTGCAATCGCAACCAAATGTCTGGTAACAACAGAGGGCTCCAGCTTTGCCGCCGCATCCTTAATTTTATCAGGGAATGCCTCCAGCAGCTTGCAGACATCCAAAGATGCCTCGTCAGAAAGTGCCTCAAAATGGATATCACTGAAATCCGGTTCACCTGCACGCTTCAGAATGGAGCAGGCACGCGCATGCGTATACTGCACATAGGGGCCTGTTTCACCATCGAAATTCAACATTCTTTCCCAGCTAAACACAACATCCTTGATTCTTGTGTTATACAGGTCATTGAAAATAACCGCGCCAATGCCGACCTGCTTCGCGATTTCCTCTTTATTTTCCAGATTGGGATTCTTTTCCTCAATAATACGCTTTGTTTCTGCGCACGCCTGATTTAACAAATCCTCCATCAGCACAACATGCCCATGACGGGTGGAAAGCTTGCCGCTGTCCAGAGAAACCAGACCGAAAGGCACATGAATCAAATCCTTGTACCAATCATAGCCCATTTTATGAATGACCTCAAACCACTGTGCGAAATGCAGGTTTTGGTCAAGCGCAGTCAGATAAATGCACTTGTCAAAATTGTAGGTTTTCTTGCGGTAAAGCGCCGCAGTGATATCTCTGGTTGCATAAAGCGTGCCGCCATCCTTACGGATAATCAGGCAGGGAGGCATATTTTTATCCTCTAAATCCACAATCATCGCGCCTTCGGATTCCTTGAGCAGGTTTTTGTCCTTTAATTCCTGCACAACCGCATCCATCTTATCATTATAGAAGGATTCTCCTGTGTACGCATCAAATTTCACGCCAAGCATTTCATATACACGCTCAAATTCCTTGATAGAAATATCATAGAACCATTTCCACAGCGTCAATGCTTCCTCATCGCCCTCCTGCATTTTTACAAACCACAGGCGCGCTTCATCGTCCATTTTCAGCTCGGGATGCTTTTCTGCTTCATCATGGAACTTTACATAAATCCGCATCAGCTCCTGAATCCCGTCTTTCTCTACTGCTTCCTTGCTGCCCCATTTTTTATACGCAACAATCAGCTTGCCGAACTGTGTCCCCCAGTCCCCCAGATGGTTGATGCCTTCGCAATGGTAGCCCAGCTCCTCGTGAATTTTATAAATCGCGTTGCCGATTACGGTAGAACGCAGATGCCCAACATGGAAGGGCTTTGCAATATTGGGAGAGGAATAGTCGATCACAACGGTTTTGCCTGCGCCCATATCGCTCTTGCCATA
The DNA here is from genome assembly GCF_018785345.1 of Clostridium sp. MCC345. Lineage (NCBI taxonomy): Bacteria > Bacillati > Bacillota > Clostridia > Eubacteriales > Clostridiaceae > Clostridium > Clostridium sp. MCC345. Next base: position 128,894 of record NZ_WQPP01000032.1, on the reverse strand, counting down.
GCTTTCCTTCTGCTCCAGAACGGCAGAAAGCACCTGCTCTGCGTATACACTCTTGTCCACAAAAAAATTGATATATGCACCGACCACCTGCATCTTTGCGATAAACGCAGGCTTTTCGATTTTTTCGATTAACTCCGCAGCAATCATCGGGGGTGCCTTGCGGAATACCTTCGCCAAACGAAAACAGGGATACGCAAAATCGCCCATTTCCTTTTTGGCAGGAATTTCCACTGCCGCCGCTGCATCCTCAACGGAAATTTCCGCTGCCGCCGCCAAAAGTTTTGCAATTTCTATTTTAAAATCCATAAATTGATACCTCCAAAAGCCCTGTAAAAAAGGGACATACTTCTATTTACTATAGCATGAAAAAGGGGGAAAAACAAGGGTTTACAAGGGAATTACAGCTTTCGCTGTATAAGAAAATGCATCTGTGTCCCTTCGGACGAAAATATTTCTCGGTGAAGCTAAGTCTTCGCCAAGAAAAATCATAGCGCGACTGCGCTCAATCAGTGCGCAGCACTGCTGCTTTTCTCACTTGCCCATGCGACTTTCATCAACCCAATCGGTGCTTGCACTGCTACTTTTCCCCACAAAAAAAGACCCTTTTCGGGTCTTTTTCCATCAACCATACTTCACCGTCAGGTTCACATAAGAAATATGCTCCCGCATGGCGGTATACGCCGTCTGATAATCTCCGCTCTTAATCGCTTCGATAATCTTCCCATGCAGCTCAATCGTCACATCAATGACTCTGGGGTTCTGCGTCAGCGATTCACGCATTGCCAGACGAATCCCGTTTTCAAAGGAATCCTTTGAAGCCATCATGGTGCTCATCAAGAGCTTATTATGCGTTGCCACCGCCACCTGCATGTGAAACATAGAGTCATAATCCACAAACTGATTCACGTCATGGCGAAATTCCTTCATTTTTTCATAATAATACTCCAGCTGGGCAATGTCCTCCTGCGTTGCGCGCTTCGCGGCATAGCTCGCCGTTTCTCCCTCTAGCATATAGCGAAATTCCAGTAGGTCATTCAGGTCAGAATTTTCAACCGTAATACTGAAAGGCGCAATATTTACGATATTATCAATTTCATTTACAAAGGTACCTGCCTTTGAACGGCGAATAAAACCAAACACCGCCAGTGCCGTATATGCCTCGCGCAGCGTACTTCTGCCGATGCCAAGCTGCTCGCTCACCACGTTTTCATTTGGCATCATATAGCCTGCCGGCAGCTGTCCGTTTGTAATCAGCTCCTTAAAACGCTGAAATAAATTCTGGGAGATATTATTTTTTCCCAAATCTTTTTTCAGATATGCGGCATTTTCTGCTAAATAGTCTCTTTCTTCCATTCAGGATGCGCCTCCCCTTTCTCATTTGTGTTTTGTATTTTTATACATACCTCATGGTATCATAAATATACTTGCATGACAAGAAATTTTTCATATTTTTTTATAAATATCTCTTATGTTTTCAAAAAAATTCCTAATACCCCTATCTTTGCAAAACACTGTGTTTACACGAAAAACAAAGCCTTCTGTTTGTATTTTTTCCTGTTGTCTGATAAAAAGAGGACTTCCTCCCCTTTCTGCAATAAAAAAAGCCTTGGTATTCATTAGCCAAGGCTTATTATACAAAAATTTCAATTCTTTTCCATTTTTTTAAGCTCTTCCTCAATCAGTCCGTCCTTGTTATATTTTATGCCCTTCGCAATATTTTTTTCTCTTGTCTTTCTGGCAACGAAAAACGCAATCAAGCACATCGCAACAGGAATCAGCATAAAGACGAAGAAGCTGATATCGTGGAACATAACGCCGACAAAGACCGCCAGCAGGAATACCAGAAAAATAAACACCAGACCCGGCTTTGCCGTTTCGGATTTTGCGGCAATCATGCCCTCAAAAATCACAAAGACCAGAAACAAAGAAATCATCTGCCCATAGGACAAAACAACCTCTAATATACCATCAACGGGAAATAAAAACATACCCAACACCTCAATTCTCAATTTTATCACTTAAAAGATATTGTAGCATTTCGTATACATAATGTCAAATCGTTTGGGTTTAAAACTTTCCGCCGCCACCACCGAAGCTTCTGCCGCCACTGGAAAAGGAGCCGCCGCCGCTGAAGCCGCCTGTGTGGTGGTGATTGTTGTCATCATCCCGTGGAATCGGCACCATCGTCGTATGCGTATTTGCAAAGGTATCCTGATTCGTCCGCAAATGACAGCCGTTTTCCTTCAGATACGCTCTGCCGTCCGTAAAGGGATGCACATTTTTGCAAGCCTTACGCATGCTCATAACCGAAACCCCTGCAATCACTGCGGAAAAAGCTGCCGCAAGCAGAATAATCATCGCAATGCCGCCACCACTCGAAACAGGACTTTCCGAGAAAAACGCATCCGATTTTGGTCTGCCTTCTGCGCCGTAGGTCTGATAATCCGCACAAAGGGAATCCACGTCCCACCAGAGCTGCTCCATGCCGCCATAATAATCTCCATTGGAAAAATAGCTGCTGATTTCGTCCCAGATGGCATCTGCATCCGCATCCGTAATCATTTCCATTGCTTCGCCGCAGGTCACAAGCTGCCCTTCTCGCTCGCCCATATCCAGAACAAAAATTGCGCCGCTATAATCCTCCCCAACGCCCAGATTCTGTTCTATATAAAATTGTGCGCCGTATTCCCTTGTTGATAAGCCTTCGGTATCCTTCGTGGTGAGGTATGCAAAATCAATATCATATTCCTCCTTTGCATCCTCGCAGAACTGCTGCAAATTCTGTTCCTCCTCCGCCGTCAGCAGGTCAGCATTGTCAAATACCCTCTGCTCCGCCGCAGAAGCAGGCAGAACGGAAAGCAGGAGAAACACCATCATCAGAAGCACAAATCCTTTTTTCTTCATCACAGCACACCTCCCATCGCCAACAGAGCAAGCACAATCATAACAATCACAAAGGAAATGCAGAAAATAATCACAAACCATTTCGCGCTCCGGCTGTTGCTGACAGGCAGCTCCCCGACGATTTTCCCTGTCTGTCCGTTCATCGCAAAGAGATATTCCTTCCCATCATATTTGCTCATCAGCATCCAAACGGGCAGGAGCATATAGCTTTGCTGCTTAGAGGAAAAATCCGTATGACATTTCACGCCGTAAACACGCTGATAGCTTTTGCCGCCCTCCGCCGCCTTATGCTCCACGCCGGGGGTAATGCGTTTTGTCATGCGGTCATACAAATCCTTCGGCTCGTATGTATATTTTTCCGCCAGAAAGCCGCTCAGATAGCTCATGTCAAATGGTTTTTTCTTTTCCAGATGAAACGGTTCCAACGCATCCATCAGGTTATCCTGCATTTTTTCCGAAGCATCCAAAGGAATATTTTCAAATTCCATCGTTCCCGCGCGGTGGATGTGATACAAATCCGTTTTCGTATAAATAAAACGCGTATCCGACCATGTGATGACATTTTCGCCCGTCGCATGGTAATCAAAATCCGCTTTGCAGTCAAAGAGCCAGAACGGCACATATACGCCCGTAATCTTTTCCAACCGCTGCTCAGAGGTATAGCCCTTCGGAAGCAGCCTTTTTCCCTTGCAAAGCTGCAAAAACGCCTTTCTTGCGTCCTCCTTATCCGTCTCAAACGGCAGAATCGCAGAGGGGCGGTATTCCCCCTCCAGCTGTGTCGGCAAAATCGTCGGGTTGCCGCAGAAAACGCAGAAGGTTGCCGCCGTTACATCATCCGTCACAATCTCGCCGCCGCAGGAGGGGCAGTGATACGCGCGCAGATGGCTCAGATCTTCGTCCGTCTCAGTAATATTTTCCTCATAATGATAGGAAATCTCCGCCGTATTTTCCGCAGCCTCGGCTCTGGGCTTGACTTCATAATCATCCTGCTTCGTCTCGGTCCCTCTCTGCTCCAGCTCCTCTCTGGTAAATTTGCCACCGCAGTAATCGCAGACCCATTTCTGCTCCTTCCCATCATAGCGCAGATACGCCATGCAGTCGGGGCAAAGGTAGGTCAATGCTGTCTGTTCCATTTTTTATTCACATCCCTTCGGATTCCCGTTATCGTTTATGCTTTGGTTTCAGCTCCGCCAGATAGCCTGCCGTAATAATGCCTGTCGGCAGAGCGAACACCGCAATTCCCACAAAAGAGGTCACAATGGCAATGATTTTGCCGATGCTCGTCGCAGGGCAAATATCCCCATAGCCGACCGTTGTCAGCGTGATGGTCGCCCAATAGACCGCATCCAGAAAGCTTGCGAAGGTATCCGGCTCAACCTGAAATAATATCAACGCCGACAGAAGGATATACCCAACTGCCAGAAGCCCAATCGTGAAAAGGTTATCCTTTTCCTTATGAATCACCTGCATCATCAGATGAAATCCCTTGGAATAGCGCAGAATCTTTAAGGGCTTCATGCACTTTGGCAGACGCAGGATACGCACCGCCTTCAGCGTCGAATACAGCGGTGTCAGAGAGGAAAGAATCGCAATCAGGTCAACCACGGCAAAAAACGTAAACGGATAACGCAAAAAGGGCTTTTCCCCCTTCAGCTTAAAATCCGCTGTGCCCCATCTGAGCAGATAATCTATGATGAAAATAAACACCGTTATGCGGTCAATCCGATAAAATACGGGATTTGTGCTGTTTTTCACACAAAGAGGCAGTACGCTTGCAATAATGCAGAAAATCATAAATCGGTCATAATACAGGCTGATTTTGTCCTCCTGCTCTCCCTTTTCAATCATTTCATAAATCCGCCGCCGCATGGGCTTTCCTCCTTTTTCTGCCGTTTCTTCTGTTCGTAAAAAAGGATATCGGCATACTTCACCGATATCCCTTTGTTTTTTTGCTTATTCTACTTCTGTTTTCTCTGCTTCTGCGGCTGTTTCTTCGGCTTCCTCCTCAATATCCTCCTCGGAAATCTTCGCAATGCCGACCACGCTCACGCCGTCATCCAGATTCATCAGCTTCACGCCCTGCGAATCTCTGTTGTAGCTGGAAATTTCTCTGCCGCGCAGGCGGATGATAACCCCCTCGGAGGTAATCAGCATCAGCTCATCATTTTCACCGACCATCAGCACGCCGGTCAGCTGTCCAGTTTTTTCTGTCAGCTGATGAACCTTCAAGCCCTTGCCGCCGCGGTGCTGCAAATTAAATTTATCCGTTGTGGTGCGCTTGCCGTAGCCGTTTTCGGTTACATTCAGAAGCTGCCCTTCGGGGTCAATCTTCACTGCGGAAACAACATAATCGTCCTCCTTCAGTGTAATCGCCTTTACCCCTGTTGCGGTTCTACCCATGGGACGAACATCCTCCTCGGAGAACTTAATGCCCATACCGCTGCGTGTTGCCACGAAAATTTCATCCCTGCCGTCTGTTGTCATTACGGAAATCAGGTCATCCTCCTCGCGCAGATTCAGCGCAATCAGACCGCTCTTGCGGATATTTGCAAAGCTGGTCATATCTGTTTTCTTGATTAAGCCTTGCTTTGTCACCATCACAAGATACTGATCCTCGCGGAATTCATTTGCAGGAATCACCGCCATGATTTTTTCATCCGCATCAATCTCCAGAAGGTTCACGATGGCAACCCCTCTTGCCGTTCTGCCGGCTTCGGGAATTTCGTAGCCCTTCATGCGATACACCTTGCCGCGGCTGGTAAAGAACAGCAGGGTATCATGTGTGGATGCAAGGAACAGGTCTTTTACAAAATCCTCCTCCCTTGTCTGCATCCCGATAATCCCTCTGCCGCCGCGGTTCTGGCTCTTATAGGTATCCAGAGGGGTGCGCTTTACATAATTCAGATTCGACAGCGTAAATACGCAGGTTTCCTCCTCAATCAAATCCTCCACATCAATTTCGCCGGGATTCTGCATCAGCTTTGTGCGGCGTTCATCGGCATATTTCTCCTTAATCGCCGTAATTTCATCCTTGATTACACCAAGCAGCAGCTTTTCATCCGCCAGAATGGTCTTGTAATACGCAATCTTCTTTTGCAGTTCTGCATATTCCGCATCGATTTTTTCCTTTTCCAGACCCTGCAAACGGCGCAGCTGCATTTCCAGAATCGCCTGTGCCTGCAAATCAGACAGGCTGAAGCGTTCCATCAGTCGCTCCTTTGCATTATCATAACTTGTGCGGATGATGCGAATCACCTCATCAATGTTGTCAATCGCAATCCGCAGGCCCTCCAGAATATGCGCTCTTTTTTCCGCCTTATCCAGATCAAAGCGTGTTCTTCTGGTAACAACATTTTCCTGATGCTTCAGATATTCCGCAAGCATCTGCTGCAAATTCAAAACAACAGGCTTGCCATCCACCAGTGCAAGCATATTTGCACCGAAGGATTCCTGCAAGGATGTATATTTATACAGCTGGTTCAGAATGACATTTGCGTTATAGTCCTTCTTGATATCAATGATAATCTTGATATCATCGCCGGCAGAGGCATCGTTCAGATCGCTGATGCCCTCCACACGCTTTTCCTTCGCCAGCTCGCCGATTTTTTCCAGCAGACGCAGCTTATTGACCATATACGGAATTTCAGTGATGACAATACGTTCTCTGCCGTTATGCGTTTCAATCTCCGCTGTGGAGCGCACAATAATCTTACCGCGCCCGGTGCGGTACGCCGCACGAATCCCGCTTTTCCCAAGGATATTTGCGCCTGTGGGGAAATCGGGCCCTTTGATGTATTGCATTAATTCTTCCACATCGGTTTCTCTGCCCTCGATTTTATTCTCAATCATGCAGACTACGCCGTCAATGACTTCGCCGAGGTTATGCGGCGGAATATTCGTCGCCATACCAACCGCGATACCGCTTGAGCCGTTTACCAACAGGTTTGGAATACGCGCAGGCAGGACTGTGGGTTCTTTCTCGTTTTCGTCATAGTTCGGCACAAAATCAACGGTATCCTTCTCGATATCCGCCAGCATTTCCGCCGTAATCTTGGACATGCGCGCCTCGGTATAACGGCTGGCAGCTGCGCCATAGCCGTCAATAGAGCCGAAGTTCCCGTGCCCGTCTACCAGCATATAGCGCATGGAGAAATTCTGCGCCATACGCACCATTGCCTGATAAATGGAGCTGTCACCATGGGGGTGATATTTACCCATAGTATCCCCGACAATACGCGCGGATTTACGATAGCCCTTATTCGGGTCCAAATTCATTTCATTCATAGAGTACAGGATACGCCGCTGTACAGGCTTTAAGCCGTCACGCACATCGGGTAATGCACGGGCAACAATAACGCTCATCGCATAGTCGATGTAGCATTTCTGCATCTCTTTATTGATGTCTATGGTTATGACCTTGTCTATCTCTTTATTTTCGTCACTCATACGTTCACCTCTTAAGACCGTGAGGCTCTGCCTCACCCTCCGCAAGCCTTTGAAAAGGCTTGACCTAAACTTTATACAAATCTTACATTTCTTTCAGAAATATAAGATTTAATTCTGATTTATCACGCCGCAGAAAGGTTTGGAAAACAAAGGGTTTTCCAACCGGAATCCGCAGGGGGGGCTTTGCCCACTCGAGGAAAACTGGAAGTTTCAAGGTGTTTACACCGCCGGAACTTATCAGTTTAACCTCTGTTTCAACAAGAAAAAGGCTTGAAGCCGAAGGCTGAGCTTTTTTCTTACGAGCTATGCTCGTTAAAAATCCATCTCAGCATACTGCGCATTTTCCTCAATGAAAATCTTTCTGGGTTCTACCTCATCCCCCATCAGCATACTGAAAACCTGATCCGCAAGCACTGCATCATCAATCGTCACCAATTTCAGAATTCTATGCTCCACCGCCATTGTCGTATCTCTCAGCTGGTCGAAGTCCATTTCCCCCAGACCCTTATACCGCTGTACGTCCTTAATCCCTGTTCTGCCGATTTCCTGATACAGCGCCTCAAGCTGCATATCGTCATACACATAATAATGCTGTTTATTCTTCTCCACGCGATACAGCGGCGGCTGTGCCACATATACCTTACCGCCCTCGATGAGCTGCGGCATATAGCGATAGAAGAATGTCAGCAGCAGGGTTCTGATGTGTGCGCCGTCTACGTCGGCATCGGTCATGATAACGATTTTATGATACCGCAGCTTAGACATATCAAAATCATCTGAAATCCCCGTACCGAAGGCGGTAATCATATTGCGGATTTCCTCGGAATTGAGAATTCTGTCCAGTCTTGCCTTTTCCACATTCAGAATCTTGCCGCGCAGGGGCAGAACCGCCTGTGTTCTGGGGTCTCTCGCCTTAATGGCAGAGCCGCCTGCGGAGTTCCCTTCGACGATATAAATTTCACATTCATAGGGGTCGCGGCTCGTGCAGTCTGTCAGCTTACCGGGCATACGCGTATTTTCCAGACCCGTTTTGCGGCGCACCAGCTCTCTTGCCTTTCTGGCAGCGTCTCTGGCTCTGGAGGCCATCATGCCCTTTTCGATGATGGTTTTGCCGATGTTCGGGTTTTCCTCCAGAAAATAGGTCAGATATTCGCTCAGAACGCTTTCCACTGCGCCCTTCGCTTCGCTTGTGCCAAGCTTTGCCTTTGTCTGCCCTTCAAACTGCGGGTCCTCTACCTTAATACTGACAACGGCGGTGATGCCCTCTCTGACATCCTCGCCAGAAAGCTTTTTATCTGCATCCTTTATGATGCCTGCCTTCTTGCCATAATCGTTCAGTGTCTTTGTCAGCCCCGATTTAAAGCCCACCAGATGCGTGCCGCCATCAGGGGTATTGATATTATTCACGAAGGTGAAAATGCTTTCCGTATAGCCGTCATTATGCTGGAATGCAACCTCAACCAGAACGCCATCCTTCTTGCCGGAAGCATAGAAAATCGTATCATACAACGGCTGACGGCTATGATTCAGAAAATGTACGAATTCCTTGATGCCGCCCTCATAGTGGAAGGAATGCTCCTGCTCCATGCCCTCGCGCAAATCGGCAAGGTTAATTTTCAGCCCCTTTGTCAGAAAAGCCGTTTCGCGGAACCGCTGCTTCAGCACATCATAATCAAAAACGGTTTCCTCAAAAATCGTATCATCCGGCAGAAAATGCACATACGTCCCTGTGATCTCGGTTTCGCCCACAACAGTCAGCGGCTCTGCAACATCCCCACGGGTATATTTCTGCTCATGAATTTTCCCATCCCGATGCACCTGCACCACAAGCCATTCGGACAACGCATTTACAACAGACGCACCAACGCCGTGCAGACCGCCGGAAACCTTATATCCGCCGCCGCCGAATTTACCGCCTGCATGCAAAATCGTAAATACCATCTGCAGCGCGCTCATGCCTTTCTGGTCATTGATATCAACGGGAATGCCGCGCCCGTTATCCATAACGGAAATGGAATTATCGGGGTGGATTTTTACGGTAATCTCGTTACAGAACCCTGCAAGCGCTTCATCCACGGAGTTATCTACAATTTCATAAACCAAATGATGCAGACCCTTTGCGCTGGTGGAACCGATATACATACCGGGGCGCTTTCGCACCGCCTCCAGCCCTTCCAGAACCTGAATTTGATTTGCATTATATTCAGAAGACATCAAATCCCTCTCTTTCGATTCATTTTTTCGCATAATTTTTTTGGCAAGAAAAAAAGAAAGAACAAAAATGACTTTCTCTTTCCATCAATTCCGCCTCAAAATAACATAGTGAAATTATAGCATTTTTTCATTGATTTTTCAATGTTTTGCGTGTATTTTTATACTATTTTTTTCAAAATTCCTACTTTATTATAGCCGCTCTGCCGGAAAAATTTTCAGCCTGCTGTTTTTTTCCCGTTATGTCATTGTTTTTTCTGTTATAAAGCGTATCAGAAAAAACAAAAAACAGGCATTGAGATATTTTTTTCTCAGTGCCTGTTTTCCTTTTGCGGTATGATATTTCCGTTTTCGACATAAAATAAATTATCCCTGCTGATATATTTTCGGACAGAATCCTCAATCCCTGTGCAGGTCACAAACGCCTGCAAGCCGTCAATGCTTTCCAGAAGATATTTCTGGCGGCTTTCATCCAGCTCCGAAAACACATCATCCAGAAGCAGAACGGGTAATTCTCCCGTTTCCTCCCGAATCAGGTCAATCTCTGCCAGACGCGCCGCAAGGGCGGTTGTCCGCTGCTGCCCCTGAGAGCCGTAGACCTTTGCCTCCCTGCCGTTCACCAGAAAGCTGATGTCATCCTTATGCGGGCCGCTCTGGGTTGCCCCGAAAAGAATATCGCGCTCCAGATTGCGGTGCAGCCGCTCGGCAAACGATCCCTCCTCGCAGTTTGGTTTATAAAGCGTTTGCAGGCTGTCTCTGCCGCCTGTCAGCCGCGCAAGCTTTTCCGCCGCAATTTCATCCAGACGCACCAAAAAACGCCTTCTGGCGGCAATAATGCGCTCGCCGTATTCCACCATCTGTTCGTTCCAGACAAAAAGCGTTTCCTGCAAGGATGGCTTTTTTTGTATTTCCTTGAGCAGATTATTCCGCTGCTTCAGAATCCGATAATACTGCTGCAAATCGTAATAATAGACCCTGCTCAGCTGGCAAAGCTCCATATCCAGAAAGCGGCGGCGCTCCGTCGGAGCATCCTTTACCAGAGATAAATCCTCCGGAGAAAAAATAACGGCATAAAGCGTGCCGAACAGCTCTCCCAGACGCTTGACGGGCAGACCATTAACGGCAATACCCTTTTTTTCATTCTGCTTTAAATGCACATCAATTTTATCCCTGCGATTCTGCGTCTGCACCAGAAGGCGGATATGGCTTTCCTGTGCATCAAAGGCAATCAGCTGCTGATCGCTTTTGCCGCGCATGGAGCGCCCCATCGCGCAGAAATACAGCGATTCCAGAAAATTCGTTTTCCCCTGTGCATTGCTGCCGTAAATCACATTGATTCCCTCAGAAGGCTCGATATGCAGTTGTGAAAGATTGCGGAATCCCTGTAGGAAAATCTCCGTGATATACATATTGCTTCACCTATTTTTTATAAATATAAATTTATTCCGTATATTTTTGCAGTGCCGCCTCCAGTGCAGCAAGCTTTTTCTTCAGCATTTTTTCTCGTTTTTGATAAATTTCCTGCGCCTCGGCTTCCTCCTCGGCATAGGCATAGTCCTCAGAAAAGGTCACCCAGTCGGAAAAATATTTCTCGATATCGTTTTTTATTTCACGAATTAAATCCAGCTTAGAACACTTAATATTGTATTCCTCCGCACCGAATTCACCCTCTGTGACGATTTTTGTTTCCTCATCCGCTGTCAGTGTAAAGACGGACTCCTCCTCGTCAAACCATAGTTTTAAGGGTGTCCGCTCCTGTACAGACTGGACACCCCTGTCCAATACCATAACAGGGATGTCCTGTATATAACTGCCCAGTCCCTCGAAGTCCTCCAGATGGATTTCCGTCCAGCCGTTTTTCGGTCTTGTAAACATCCCGATTCACTCCTAAAAATACATAATTAATGCATATTTATTCTTGACATAAATCAAGATTTTCTGCTTTTCAGGCTTCCAGCTCCACCTCAACAGAGCCGACACCCTTCAATTCCACAATATCCCCATGGCGGATTTTTTTACCGCGTTCCGTTGCAACCTCGCCGTTTACAAGCACCTTTCCCTGCGAAAGAAAATATTTCACATCAGAGCCTTGGTCAATCAGCCCTGCCAGCTTCAGTACCTGCTGCAACTTGATAAATTCTGTATGAATATACACCTTGTTCATATTGTTCTCCTCCTTTTACATCCGTAGCGGCAAAATCAGATATTTAAAGGAATCCCCTTCCTCCGGCAAAATCGTGCAGGGGCTGAGGGATGCCATGAAAATCATTTTTACGGTTTCCTCCTCAATGGAGCGCAGCGCTTCAATCAGATATCTGGGGTTGAAAGCGATTGCCAGATCATCTCCTTCGACCTCTGCGGTTACGTTTTCATGCGCGGTCCCCATATCACTTCTTGCGGTGATATCCATGCCATTTGCGCGAATCATCAGACGGACAGGCGTTTTGCGGTTATCTCTGGAAACCAGAGAGGCACGTTCCAATGCCTGAATCAGCTCGCTTTTGTTGATAACCACCTTTGTTTTATAGTCCTCGGAGAAGGACTGTGCATAACGGATGAAATCCCCCTCAATCAGGCGGGAAACCATAACAGCCGTCCCTAAATCGAAAAGGATGTGCTTTTCTGTCAGATAGATGGAAAGAGTATCATCCTCCTCCTGAGAGAGGATTTTGTTCAGCTCGGCTAAGGTCTTGCCGGGTACAATAACATCTGTATCTCCGCTGCCGGTCAAAAGGCTGTTTTTGCGGAAGGAAATACGATAACCGTCCACAGAAACCACATGAACGGAATTGCTCCGCAGCTCAAACAATTCCCCGGTCAGTACAGGCTTGGAGCCATCCTGCGCAATGGAGAAAATCGTCTGCCGAATCATGTCGCGCAGCTTTGCCTGCTCCATAGAATACAGCCTTTCCTGTTCCACCTCCGGCAGGGTCGGGAAATCCTCGCCGCTCTGCCCCATAATTTTAAACTCAGAGGAACCGCTGACAATGGTTACGGCGTAGTCTTCATCTGTGGCAATCGTCACGGATTCCCCGTTTAAACGGCGGACAATTTCGTTGAAGATACGCGCTTCAATGGCAACCTCACCGGCTTCCTGAATTTCTGCTTCGATTGGTGCGGTACGGATGCCGATTTCCAGATCGTTGCCTGTCATAATAAAGCCTCTTTCGTTGGCGGTTAATAAAATACATTCCAGAATGGGTAATGTTGTGCGGTTGGAGACCGCTTTATTTACAATATTGATATACTGTAACAGTAAATCCTTGCTGCATGTTAATTTCATGGTTGTGTACAACTCCTTTGTTCACATGTGTAAGTAAGATATAAAAGATTTGATCCGTAGTCGTAGTAGTAGGGGCTGTGAAGTTGTGGAAAACTCCGCTTTAGCCCGAAACGACAGGGAAAACCATATTTGGAAAACCCTGTGGACAACTTAAAACAACAGCTTCGGTTATCCACGTTTTCCACAATACGTTGATTTTTCGTTTATTTATCCACAGGTTGTCCATAGTCGGCTAACAGTATGATTGTGGATGAATTTCTTTTTGGGGAAACTTTTTTCACTTGTGAAAAGTTTCCCTACGGTACGTTCCGTACCTACCCTTCAAAAACACGCTTGGAAGGCGCTTTTTATGGGGCGTTGCCCCAAACCCCACCAAGGGAATGATTCCCTTGGAACCCCATTTGCCTACGGCGTTTTATTCCTATTTATCTCCCTTCACAAAACGCAGTTTTGTGAAAGTATAGGGTTCTAAGGGGGTTACCCCCTTAGCAGGGTTCTTAGGGACGGAGTCCCTGAGGAATTATTTGCCTATGGCGTTTTATTCTTATTTATTTATTCCGCAGAAACGATAGTTTCTGCAAATCGGGGTGCAGGGGAATGATTCCCCTGCCAGGGTTCTTAGGGACAGCGTCCCTAAGGAAAGCTTTTACGATTCCTTGATTTCCTTCTCTAACGCATGGACGGTTTTTTGTAAGCCCTCGTCACTCTCCAGCTGCTTCTCAATCTTTGAGATGGCATAAATCACCGTTGTATGATCCCTGCCGCCAAAGCTCTCGCCAATCTTCGGCAGGGAAATATCCAATAGCTTCCGGCAAAGATACATTGATACCTGTCTCGGAAATGCGATATTCTTCGGCTTTTTACTCCCCTGAATATCCTCCACACGAATGTTATAATATTCCGCTACCACCTGCTGAATCAGCTCCGGTGTCAATGGTGTCGCGGAATTTTCACTGAAGATATCCTTTAAGCTGTTCTCCGCCAGTGCAATGGAGATATCCTGATTTGTCAGCGTTGCAAAGGCAACAATTCTGGTTAAAGCACCCTCCAGCTCTCGGATATTCGATGCGATATTCTTCGCAATATACGCCATTACATCATCCGGCACGGTCAGGTTATCTCGCTCCGCTTTTTTCTTCAAAATCGCGATTCTTGTCTCATAATCCGGCGGCTGTACATCTGCAATCAGACCCCATTCAAAACGGCTGCGCAGTCTGTCCTCCAGTGTCTTAATCTCCTTCGGCGGACGGTCGGAGGAAATGATAATTTGTTTATTCGATTCATAAAGCGCATTAAAGGTATGGAAAAATTCCTCCTGTGTCCCTTCCTTTTTGGAAATAAACTGAATATCGTCAATCATCAGCACGTCGATATTGCGGTATTTATTCCGAAATTCCTCGTTTTTATTGTTCTGGATGGAATTAATCAGCTCATTTGTGAAGGTTTCGCTTGTGACATACAGCACCTTCGCCTGTGGATTACGATCCAGAATAAAATGCCCGATGGAGTGCATCAGGTGCGTTTTGCCAAGCCCGGAATTGCCGTATAAAAACAGGGGATTATACGCCTGTGCCGGAGATTCCGCAACGGCAAGGGATGCGGCATGCGCCATACGGTTGCTGTTGCCGACAACAAAGGAATCGAATACATATTTCGGGTTCAGGTTTCTTGCAAGCTCATTTTCTGCGGGCTTTTCCGCCGCGAGGTTATGGAGATTGCCTGCCTTCTGCTCCTCCTCCGTCGTAATCATGATGTCATATTCGTTTTTTGTTACCATTTTAATCGCAGTGCGAATCAGCGGCAGGTGCCGTTTTTCAATGATCTCCTTGAGAAAGGATTCCTTTACCTGCAAAATAATTTTATTCCCGATAATGCCACAGGGGACAATCGGCTGAATCCAGGTTGCGAAGCTGACAGGAGAGGTTTCTTCTTCAATCATTTTGAGTGCTTCTTCCCAAATCTGTTCCAGTTCCATGCAATGACCTCCTCTTTTTATTTTTTTCCTGCTGCTTATCCACAGATAGAGGGGATATCCCTGTGAAAAACGGGGAAAACCCTCTTTTTTTTCAATGTTATACACAGCTTCCTTTCTTTTCCTTCTGCACAGAATTCACAATGCTGCAAAGCCTGTCTTTTTCAGGCTTATCCTATAATTTACCGAACGGAAAGTCCACAGTTTTTTTACAAAAAAGAAAAAGTTATCAACAAAGTTATACACAAGCTGTGGATAACATAATCTGGTTGCTGTGAATCCTGTGGAAATATACAGAAGGGCGTGATTGTCTTTAGTATAGCAAAAGTTATCCACAGGTTCAATGAAAAACTTGTCCAAAAAAATCAGAAACAGATATTGTATACAAGATATAGTAAAACTTTTTTGAAAAAATCTAAATATACCTTTTCTGTCGAAAATTTTTTATGAAATTCCTGTGGAAATGTGGACAAATCCGCAGAATACAGGGCTTTTCTGAAAAATTTTTTCTTGACGTGCCATGCTTTTTTTACTATAATAGGGGCAGTGCTCATAAAAAGGGTGAGCAGAACCCGGAAATTGAAGGAGGTGCAACAACCATGAAAATGACATTCCAGCCTAAGAAAAAACAGAGAAGCAGAGAACATGGCTTCAGAAAAAGAATGAGAACAGCAAACGGCAGAAAAGTGCTTGCTGCAAGAAGAAGAAAAGGTAGAAAAGTATTATCCGCATAATTTTTTTCATGTGTATTTAAGGCCGCAGCGTATTTCGTGTGGCCTTTTGTTCATGATGGAGAAATTTTTCGGCGGCCGTAAAGGGGGGTTGCGTGATGCAGTTTACAGAATCTTTAAAGAAGAATTTTCAGTTTCGCCATGTATATCAGAAGGGCAAATCCATCGCCAACCGCCATTTGGTATTATATATGGTAAAAAACGGAACACATGACCACAACAGGCTGGGGATTTCCGTCAGCAAAAAGGTGGGCAAGAGCGTGGTGCGCTCTCATGTGACACGCCTGATTCGGGAAAGCTACTGCAGCATGGAGGAGGAAGTGAAGTCCGGCTATGATTTTGTTGTCATTGCCCGTGTTTCCTGCGCTGCTGCGTCCTATCATGAGGTGTGCCGTTCCCTGCGGCATCTTTTCAAAAAACAACAGCTTCTGCTGAGCGCGTCTGAAAGAAAGGACCGTCAGGAAAAATCAGAAGCAGGCAGAAAGGAAGAGAAGGAAGAAGGGACACAATGAAGGAGAAAATCATCTCTCTTGTAAATCTGGTTTCCTTATTTTTTCAGAAGCTCTTTCTGCTGATGATTCGTTTCTATCAGGCAGCAATATCGCCGCATCTGGGAAAAAACTGTAGATTCACCCCTACCTGCTCCCAGTACGCGTATATTGCCATCACACGGTTTGGGCCGATAAAGGGCACATATCTGGCCATTAAGAGACTGTTGAAATGCCACCCCTTCCATGCGGGCGGCTATGATCCCGTGCCTGAGAAGAAAGAAAAATAACTGTCCTTCGGGGCGAAGATCTCGTATTGTTTGTTGAAGGAGGAAAAAATGTCCTATTTACCCTATTTGCTGGAAGCATTGCCTTCCGTAAGACAGCCCGGTAAGATTGTCGGACCATTCGCCGATCTGATGGGGAAAGTGTATAATTTGCTGTTTGAACTTTTGCACAGCAACACAAGCGCAGGCTCTTTGGGTCTGGCAATTATTATCTTTACTTTAATCGTGAAACTGATCCTGTTTCCTCTGATGGTGAAGCAGCAGAAGTCTTCTTTTAAAATGCAGGCACTGCAGCCTGAGCTGATGAAGATCAGGAAGAAATATGAAGGCAAAACAGATCAGATGTCACAGCAGCGCATGGCTTTTGAAATGCAGGAATTTCAGAAGAAAAACGGCGTAAGCATGGTCAGCGGCTGTCTGCCGATGCTCATTCAGCTGCCGATTCTGTATGCACTGTTCTATCTGTTCCAGAATGCCTATGTTTATGTAGACGTTATCGGTCATAATTATACCGATATTGCAAATGCAATCGTAAATATCCCCGTTTCCTTGAGAATGGAGGTATTCCATCCCTACGCACAGGAATTTGCCAATGCCTATAAGAATGTTGCTATCATCAAGGATGGCATTGATATGAGGCAGGTCAATGAGGTGGTTATGCTGGTTAACTATCTGAAGCCGGATGATTGGAATGTTATCCTGCAAAACCTCGGCGATGCAGGCAGCTCTCTGGTGCCGCTTCTGGCAACCAAAAGCAGCATTGAAACCTTCCTGACCATTCCTCTGGTAAGTAAGGCAGGGCTGCATTTCCCCGGTATCATCATCCCCATTGCGGCAGGTGTCACCACATGGCTGCAGTCCAAAATCATGATGATGATGAACCCCCAGAACAGCGACCCTGGCAATCCTGCGGCAGCAATGACCAAATCTATGCTGTATACCATGCCTATCATGATGGGTGTATTCGCAATCAATATGCCTGCCGGTCTGGGTCTGTACTGGACGATTTCCAACCTGTTCGGTATTTTGCAGCAGGTAATTTTGTCTAAGCATTATAAAAAGAAATTTGCAGAGGAGGCAGCACAGTAATGGAAGAAATTAGAAAAAGCGCAAAGACTGTGGATGATGCCATTGCGGCTGCTTTGGCAGAGCTGGGCGCAGCTCGCGAGGAAGTAGATATCACAGTCATTGATGAAGGCTCCAAGGGATTTCTGGGAATGTTCGGCAGCAAGGATGCCGTTGTTCTGGTAAAGAAAAACTTCAATCCCGAAAAGGAAGCGGAAACCTTCTTAAAAGAAGTATTTTTGAGCATGGGGCTGATTGTAAAAATCAAAACAGAGCAGAAGGACAAGCACCTGTATATTGATCTGACAGGTGATGATATGGGCATCCTCATTGGCAAGAGAGGGCAGACATTGGATGCTTTACAGTATTTAGTAAATCTGGTTGTCAATAAGAAAAGCCCTTATTATATCAGCGTTATGCTGGATACGGAAAATTATCGTCAGAGAAGAAAGGAAACACTGGAAAGCCTTGCCTTCAATCTGGCGAAAAAGGTTAAGCATACAAAGAGAAATGTTGTGCTGGAGCCTATGAATCCTTATGAAAGAAGAATCATCCATTCCGCATTGCAGAATGACAGATTCGTTACAACATATAGTGAGGGCGAGGAACCCTACAGAAATGTTGTAATTACCTTGAAATAAGACACTCGAAACCCGTTGTTGGATACAGCGGGTTTTTGTTTTAAAAAAGAGCGATAACTGAGAACCTTTTTGTCTTCAAAAAAGGTTCTCAGACTCTCTAAAAATCAGCCTGCAAGGCGAAAAAGACCTTGAGGGCGCTGCCCTCAAACACCTGCAAACCTTTGAAAAGGTTTGATCCAAACTTTATTTGCCTGCGGCGCAAAAATATAATAATTTATTCTCGCAGAAACGATAGTTTCTGCAAATCGGGGTCAAGGGGTAAGAGTACCGCCAAGATAAGGCGGCGGCAAAGCCGTCTTCCTGTAAGGAAGATACTTTGACCAGATTCCCCTTGCAGGAAGTTTGAAGGACAGAGTCCTTCAAGAAAGGAGGTTTCTATGAAAAGAGAATATATGCTTGATGATGTGATTGCGGCAATCTCCACGCCCATCGGCACAGGCGGTATCGGTATTGTGCGCATGAGCGGGGCAGGCTGTATCGCATTGGCGGACAGCATTTTTATCGGCAAAAAGAAGCTGATGGAAAAGGCAACCCATACCTTATCCTACGGTAAAATCACAGACGGGACAGGCGGTGAAATAATTGACGAGGTACTGGTTTCCGTTATGAAAGCGCCCCATACCTATACCAAGGAGGATATCGTGGAAATCAACTGCCACGGCGGTTCTCTGGTGACGAGAAGGGTGCTGGAGGCGGTGCTGAAAACAGGTGCGCGTATTGCACAGCCCGGCGAATTTACCAAGCGCAGCTTTTTGAACGGGCGCATCGACCTGACGCAGGCAGAGGCTGTCATTGATTTGATTGAATCCAAAACGGAATTATCCCGTCAGGCGGCGGTCAATCAGCTGGAAGGCAGATTAAAAACAGCCGTTCGCGAAATGCGCGAGGAAATTCTGGATATGATTGCGTCTATCGAAGCGGTGATTGATTATCCGGATTATGATGTGGAGGAGGAAACCTACGGTACGATGGAGCAGGGCGCAAAAAAGCTGCTTGCGAGAATGGAAAAGCTGCTCGAAGGCGCAGACCGCGGCAAAATCATCCGCGAGGGCTTACAGACTGTCATTGTCGGCAAGCCGAATGTCGGGAAATCCTCTTTGCTGAACTGGCTGCTGGAGGAGGATCGTGCGATTGTGACCGATATCCCCGGCACAACGCGGGATACCGTTGAGGAATACCTCAATATTGACGGGATTCCCATTAAAATCGTCGATACCGCAGGGATTCGAGAAACGGGCGATGTGGTGGAAAAAATGGGCGTGGAAAAATCCAAAGCCTACGCCGAAACTGCCGATTTGGTCATTATGATGCTGGATGGCTCCCGTCCTCTGGAGGAGGAGGATAAGGAAATTCTTTCCTTCATCCGCGGAAAAAAGACGATTGTGCTGCTGAATAAGGTGGATTTAGCACAGAAGCTTTCTCTGGAGGAGCTTGCGGAATATGTGCCGCAGGAGCAGATTTTATTTATCTCCGTGAAGGAAAACGATGGCTTTGATGCGCTTCTGGATGCCTTGAAAAATATGTTCTTGGACGGGCATACCGCAACGGCGGAGGATGCCATGCTCGGCAACACCAGACATAAGGATGCGCTGTATCGTGCAAAGGAAGCCATGGAGCATTGCATGGAAACCATCACCATGCGTATGCCGGAGGATTTTATCTCCATGGATTTGCAGGATGCTAACCGTGCGTTGGGCGAAATCACAGGGGATACCAGTGACGAAGAAATTATAGACAGAATCTTTACCAAGTTCTGTTTAGGTAAGTAAGGTGAAAACATGGAACAGGAAAATGAATTGGGCGTAAAGCCCATCAAAAAGCTGCTGTGGAAGCTGGCGATACCTGCCATCACGGCGCAGATTGTAAATGTGCTTTATAACGTGGTCGATCGTATTTACATCGGGCATATTCCCGAAGTGGGAAAGCTGGCGCTGACAGGTGTCGGCGTTTGTATGCCGCTGATTATGCTGATTTCCGCCTTTGCCATGCTTGCAGGGATGGGCGGCGCACCGAGAGCGTCGATTATGCTTGGGAGAAATGATGCGGAGGAAGCGGAGCGGATTCTGGGAAACTGCGCGGCACTGCTGATTCTGGTTGCCGTTACGCTGACGGTGCTGTTTCAGCTGTTCGCAAAGCCGTTTCTTTTAACCTTTGGCGCAAGCAGGAATACGATTGGCTTCGCTATGGATTATATCCGCATTTACGCCTGCGGTACGATTTTTGTGCAGCTGACGCTAGGTCTGAATGCCTTCATTACGGCGCAGGGCTTTGCCAAAATCAGCATGAAAACCACCCTCATCGGCGCGGTGACAAATATCATCCTCGATCCGATTTTTATTTTTGTGCTTGGCATGGGGGTAAAGGGTGCGGCATTGGCAACGGTGCTTTCGCAGGCACTTTCCGCCACATGGGTGCTGACCTTCCTGCTGGGAAAGCAAACCACGCTGAAATTAAGGCTGAAAAATTTCCGCTTGCAGGGAAGGGTTATTCTCCCCTGTGTGCTGCTGGGGTTAAGCCCCTTTGTGATGCAGTCTACGGAAAGTATTCTGAATATCTGCTTTAATTCCTCTCTGCTGAAATACGGCGGAGATACTGCGGTTGGTGCGATGACGATTCTGACAAGCGTGATGCAGTTTTCCATGCTGCCGCTTTCGGGGCTTTCGCAGGGCGCACAGCCTATTACAGGCTATAACTTCGGGGCAAGAAAGCCGGAGCGCGTGCGCGAATCCTTCGCCATTCTGCTGAAATGCTCTCTGGGCTATTCGGCGGCGTTGTGGCTGATTGTGATGCTCTTTCCTCGCCTGCTTGCCACGCTGTTTGCACAGGATAGTGCTTTTCTGGATTATACTGCCTGGGCACTGCGTATTTTCATGGCAACGAGCGTTGTTATGGGGATTCAGATTGCCTGCCAGCAGACGTTTATTGCTATCGGCAATGCGAAAACCTCGCTGTTTCTTGCGATTTACAGAAAAATTATCCTGCTGATTCCGCTGATTTATATTCTGCCGTATTTCTTTGAAAATAAGGTTATGGCGGTATTTCTGGCGGAGCCTGTCGCGGATGTCATTGCCGTTACGACTACTTTGATTTTATTTGTATGGCAGTTTAAAAAGGCATTGCAGGAGCTGCGGGAATAATGAGAAAGGGTTCGGGAAACGCAGTGTCCTGAATGGAATCCGCAGAGGGGGCTTTGCTCACTCGAGGAAAACAGGAAGTTTCAAGGCTTTTAGCCGCTGGAACTTATCTGTCTATTCTTCTGTCCAAACAAGTTGAAAGCCTGCTTTCAACTTAAAGGGAATATTGTGTTTCCCTCTTTTTTCGTGTAAAATAAAGTATTAGTGAAAAAATATAACCAATCCAAAAAGAGAGGAATTTTGAATATGTATCATGCAGAAACCATAGATGTTGCCGTTATCGGCGGCGGTCATGCAGGCTGTGAGGCGGCACTTGCGGCGGCACGCCTCGGCATGCGAACGGTGCTGTTTGCCATTTCTCTGGACAGTATCGCTATGATGCCCTGCAATCCCTCCATCGGGGGCAGCTCCAAGGGGCATCTGGTGCGTGAGGTGGATGCGCTGGGCGGCGAGATGGGCAAGGTCATCGATAAAACCTATATCCAGACAAAAATGCTGAACACAGGCAAGGGCCCTGCGGTCTATTCCCTGCGCGCGCAGGCAGATAAGCAGGCGTATCAGTCCGAAATGAAGCACCGCTTGGAGAATACCCCCAATCTGAAAATCAAGCAGGCGGAAATCGTGGATATCCGTATGGAGAATGGCAGAGTCAGCGGCGTTGTGACTGCCGCAGGTGCGGTATACGATTGTAAGGCGGCTGTGCTTTGCATGGGGACGTATATGAAGGCGCGCTGCCTGACGGGTGAGCATATCACCGAAAGCGGCCCCAATAACCTCATGCCTGCCACGAAGCTTTCCGCAAGGCTCAGAGAAATGGGCATTGATTTATTCCGTTTCAAAACGGGCACGCCTGCCAGAATGAATAAAAATTCTCTGGATTTAGAGAAAATGCAGCCGCAGTACGGGGATGAAAATATCGTGCCGTTTTCCTTTGCGCATACAGCGGAGGATATTGCGAAGCCGCAGGTGCTTTGTTGGCTGACCTATACCAACGAAAAAACACATCAGATTATTCGGGATAACCTCGACCGCTCGCCTATGTTTGGCGGCGTGATTGAGGGAACAGGCCCTCGCTATTGCCCCTCCATCGAGGATAAGGTGGTGCGCTTTGCGGATAAGGAACGCCATCAGCTTTTCGTAGAGCCGGAAGGAGAAAATACTGAGGAGATGTATATCCAAGGCATGAGCTCCTCTCTGCCGGAGGATGTGCAGATTGCCATGTATCGCACGATTCCCGGTCTGGAGCATTGCGAGATTACGCGCTTTGCCTATGCCATTGAATATGACTGCATCGATGCAACACAGCTGAAATTGTCTCTGGAATTCAAGGATATTCCAGGTCTGTTCAGCGCAGGGCAGTTTAACGGCTCCTCCGGCTATGAGGAAGCGGCGGCGCAGGGGCTTATCGGCGGCATCAACGCGGCACATTTCGTACAGGGCAAGGAGCCTCTGGTTTTGCAGCGTTCTGATGGGTATATCGGCGTGCTGATTGATGATATCGTGAATAAGGGCACAAGAGAGCCGTATCGCATGATGACAAGCCGCGCGGAATTTCGTCTGCTGCTGCGGCAGGATAATGCCGACCAGAGATTAACGCCCATCGGCTACAGAATCGGCTTGATTTCGCAGGAAAGATATGATGCCCTTCTGGAAAAGGAACGTCTTGTTGCGGCGGAAATCGACCGCGTACAGCATGTAACCATGGGACCGAGTGCGCCTGTGCTTGCCCTTCTGGAAAAATACGGCACGGCACCGATTAAAAACGGCGCACGCCTTTCCGATTTGCTGAAGCGTCCGCAGTTAAGCTATGAAGCATTGGCGGAAATCGACCCCGAACGCCCCGATCTGCCGCAGGATGTGCAGGAGCAGGTCAATATCCAGATTAAATATGCAGGCTATATCGACCAGCAGCTCAAGCAGGTGGAGCAGTTCAAAAAGCTGGAGGGCCGCCTTCTGCCGATGGAGCTGGATTATGAAACCATACAGGGACTGCGCCTGGAGGCAAGACAAAAGCTGAATCTGGTGCGTCCGGAAAATCTGGGACAGGCCTCCAGAATCACAGGGGTATCCCCTGCGGATATTTCTGTTCTGTTGATTTATATGGAGCAAATGAAGCGTAAGCATTAAAAATATGAGAAAGGAAGGTGATGGGATGAAAGGATTTTTTTTGCCTTGGAACGAAAGGGAAAAACAGGTGAAACGGGGAGAGAAAAAGCTCTATCTGCCGAAGGAAACGCTTTCCCTGACGGATGCCGCCTTTGATACCCATAAGCCTGCCTATGTTTCCCTGCCAAACCCAAGAGGGACACTCCGTTCCTTTTTGCAGGCGGTGGAAAGCGGAAAAAAGGACGAAGCCATGGGCTATTTTTCCGAAAGAGTCGCCGAGGTGGTGGATTATGAGGAAATGGCAGGCTTCTTAAAGGATTTGAAGGAATACCATTGCTTTCTGGAGGACGAGGGCGCAGGCATTCGCCGCGTTTCCGTTGCCAAGAAAAGCAAAAAGGACAGAGAGGTGTTTGCCTTTCGCATGGTGGCGGAGCCAAACGCCTTCGGCACATGGAAAATTTTCAGTATCGAGAGAGAGGGGAAGGAATAAATGGAAAATCGGGCATTGCTCAGGGATTGCTGTGAACAGATGGGTGTTTCTCTGGGAGAGAAAGAGACGGAGCAGTTCATGACCTATCTTTCTCTGCTGCTAGAATGGAATGAAAAAATGAACCTGACTGCTATCACCGAGCCGCGTGAGGTGGTGCTCAAGCATTTTGCCGATTGCCTGAGCCTTGTTCCCTGCGTGGAATGGAGGGACGGCATGCGCGTGATTGATGTCGGCACAGGTGCAGGCTTTCCGGGGATTCCTGTAAAAATTGCCTGCCCTGAAATTGAACTGACCCTTCTGGATTCCTTGCAGAAGCGCATCGGCTTTTTGCAGGAGGTCGGCAGTCAGCTTGGCCTAGAGGGTGTCCACTATGTCCATAGCCGTGCGGAGGATGGCGGACAGAACCCGCAGTACCGTGAAGGGTTCGATTTGTGCGTTTCACGCGCAGTTGCAAATCTTTCTGTTCTGGCAGAATATTGCCTGCCTTTTATTAAGGTCGGCGGCAGGCTTGCGGCACTGAAGGGCCCTGATGCCGCGGCAGAGGCAGAGCAGGCAAAGGGCGCACTGAAAAAGCTGGGCGGCAGATTGGTAGAAATTAAGGATGTTGCGATTCCCCATACCGATTTGTCCCATAAGCTTGTGTTCATCGAAAAAATCGCACCTACCCCGAAAAAATACCCCCGAAATGCAGGGAAAATTAAAAAGGAACCTCTTAGTTGAGTCTGAAAAAGCCTTTGTCGGCACGGTTTGTGTCGATATGGGCTTTTTTTTGTGGAATGGTTTTTCTCCAAGCGGAATTTTGCTGTGATATTATGAAAAAAACAAGAAATAAAGCTATTGATGAAGAAATAAAATATTTCCCAATCTTTCCCAATCTGTCCCACGCACAAAATATGAAATATTTTGTGCAAATAGAGTCCAGAGGGTTACCCTCTGGTGGGGTGTTGGGGCAAAGCCCCAAGGTCTTAAAGGAGGTAAAAATATGGAGGTTTTGAAATTTTCGGAAATGCGGCTCAAAAAGGATAAGGTGGTCTTTCAGCTGCCCATACATAAAATCCGCTCTAACCCCTATCAGCCGCGAAAATACTTCAACCGCACTGCACTGGAGGAGCTGGCGGACAGCATCCGCGCCTACGGTATTTTGCAGCCGATTACCGTCCGTAAAATGAGCGGCGGTGCCTATGAATTGGTCGCCGGAGAACGCCGCCTGCGCGCCGCCGAGCTGGCAGGTCTGGAAACTATCCCTGCAATCCTCATGCAGGTCAGCGACAGCGATAGCGCCGTGATGGCATTCATCGAAAATATCCAACGCCAGAACCTCAGCTTTTTGGAGGAGGCGGAGGGCTATCGTAATATGATGGAGGACTACGGACTGACACAGGAGGAGCTTGCGGCAAAGCTTTCTAAAAGCCAGTCCTCGATTGCCAATAAGCTGCGGATTCTCAAGCTGGAGGACAGCGTCAAAAAACTCCTGCTGGAGCATCATTTTACCGAACGCCACGCGCGCGCCCTGTTGAAGCTGCCCGATGAGGAAAGCCGCCTGTTCGTCCTCGCACAAATGATACAGGAGGAAATGAACGTGAAAAAAACAGAGGAGCTCGTCGAGGCAACCTTGGAGCAGATGCGCCCCCGTTTCCCCGAAAAGGGCGAGCAGAAGGAAAAACGCTATGTCCGTTCCTCCGATTTTCGCCTGTTCACCAATACCATCAAGCAAAGCGTTGAGGTCATTCGCCGTTCGGGTGTGGATGTGGTCTATGAGGATAAGCAGGATGCCGATTGCTGTGAAATTCTGATTCGGATTCGCAAAAACGCCGTGGAATCGGCTTGAAATTTTCCCATCTGCGGTTTATAATCGTTACCATATAGAACGTAACGAAACACCATGGAGGGGGAAAGCCGCATGAAGGAAAAAGGGATTCTCATTCGTGCCGATTATGGGCATATTGCACTGCATTTGAGAGAAATTATGGAGGAAAGAGACATCACGCGCAATCAGCTTGCCAAACGGATTGATGCACGCTTTGAGGTTGTGAATAAATGGTATCAGGGGGAGCTGGAAAAAATGGATCTGGATATCCTCGCGCGTATCTGCTATGCACTGGACTGCACAACAGAGGATTTACTGGAATACATACCGGCGAAGCCTTGCTAAGTCGAAATAAAAAGAAACCTCGAGGGATTCCCCGAGGTTTTCAATTTATATTAAATTGGATGATCGAATGTTTTATCTAATTTCATAAACGTAGCGGTTGCTGTTCCGATGAGGACATCCTTCCCCTTGCGGTTCACATGTCCTTCTGCCATCATGCTGACGAGCGTCCGCCCCAGATGGGTAATCCGCACGCGGTATTCCACCACATCGCCCAGAAATACGGGCTTGAGAAAGGTGGTTGTCAGATTGACGGTGGTAATCTGGTGCTGCTTTGCGTAATAATGGCAGGTTAAGCCGAAGGCAACGTCAAAGCAGGTGATGATGATGCCGCCGTGCAGGGTGCCGCCGGGGTTCTGCTCCCAGGGAAGTGCCTCAAATGCAATGCAGTTTTCTCTTTTTTCAAAATCGCAGGAAACAAACTGCGGCTGCAGCCGCACCAGTACGCCCTTGTTGGAAATGGGGTTTTCGGGATGTCCAAGCTGAGACATCCATTGCTCCATGTTTTCCTGCGAGGAAATTTCGTCTTTTAATGTAACCATTATCTATCCTCCCTTATTCGTTCACAGCCATAAATGTTGCTGTCGCAATCCCTGCCAGAATATCGTCCCGCTCTAAGCGAACCTCGGCCTTTACAGTCGCGAGGGTGCGCCCAAGGGAATCCAGCTGGCATTGGATATGGAAGATATCTCCTGCAAGGACAGGCTTGAGGAAGGTGACATTCATTGTAACGGTAACAACGGTTGGGGCGCTCAGATGTGTATAATAATGCGCCAGAAGGCCCATGGAGGTATCCAGTGCGGTAGAAATGATGCCGCCATGCATGATATTTTCAGGGTTCAGCTCCCATTCCTGCGCGTGATACGCCATGTCTATCGTGCCTTTTACAAAGTCACAGGTGACAAAAACGGGGTTCATCTGCGGAATTACCCCATGGTGCTTGAGTTCAGAACCGGGCAGCATGGCATTTTGAAAAAAGGTTTCCATGTCCTCCTGCGAAAGCCCGGGTATTTTGGTCCAGTGTTGCATGTATCAGTTCTCCTTACTTAAAAAATATGTGATTGGTTTAAAAATTCATTGAGATTTTCCAGAAATGCCTTGCTGTTTTCCATGTGGGGCAAAGCACCTGTGTTTTCAAACAGTGCGAAGGAACCGAAGTCCTTCATTTTTTCTGCCGTATCGAAGGCAGAGGTCGGGTTCAGCCTGTTTTCCTCGCCCCAGATCATCAGAAACGGGACAGAAAGCTTTTCAAAGGCAGGCTTGGTATCTGCTGCCCAGAAGCGTGTTTTCAGGCAGGCAAAGGTTGCCTGTGCATGCGTGCCGAAGCGTGCCGCCCGCGCATATTGCTGCACCAGCTCCGCGGAAATGGTTTCCTTTGCGAAAATCGCCTGCTCCAGTGCGGCTCTGATTTTCCATTTGCCTGTGCCGATGAGAAAATGCTCCGTGCCTGCAATGGGGGAGAGCAGGAGCGAAAGCTGCTTCGTGTCCTCGTTGGTCGCAAAGCCGTTCCCGATGCCCTCCGGGGAAATGAGCACCATGCGGCGGATATCCTTCGGGTACAGCAGAGAAAGCAGTAAACCAAAATCCGCACCGCCATTCGCACCGCAGAAGCAGACGGGATGACCGATGACATCCTCGATGAATGCATGCAGCAAATTTGCATATTGATATGCTGTCCATGGCTTTTCGGGACAGAAAGAATTGCCGAAGCCGGGCAAATCCGGAACGTATACATGGTAATCCTCCGCCAGGGCATCAATCACTGCATCCCATTCTCTGCCGGATGCACCAAGCATCATGCTGTGTACCAGAACCAGAGGCTTGCCGTGCCCTACAGAACGATATGCAATTTCGCCTTCCTTTGCATGGTATGTTTCCATAACATGGGTTTCATCTTTCTTTTTGCGTGCCATCCGCAGGCAGACCTGCTGATAGCCGGCAAGACCTGCAAGCAAAGCGCCGATTGCGCCGAAAAAGCCGAGAAAATATTTTGCAAGTGCATTTTTCATATCAAAAACCTCCTTATTGGAAGAAATTATCCTACTCTATATTATGCGCCCAAATTCTGCATTTGAAAAGAGGAAAATTCATAAGATGGTCTGAAGAATTTTTTAAGGGGTGGCGGAGATGGAAGGATTTTCGATTTTGGCAGGACAGCTGTTTCTCATCCTCTGCGTGCAGTCGGTTCTGGAGGCAATGGCATCCAAATGGCAGAGCGGCTTTATGCAGAAGCCCATTGAATTGGGATGCTATATCGCCAGCCTTGCGGTGGTTTTGCGGTTCATGGAAACCTATCTTCTGGATATTCTGCGCGCCCTGACGCATTTTTTTTGAAAGTACAAAATTTTTATAAAAAATACTTGACGAAAGGTGGAAAGAATGATAATATACTTCTTGTACTCAGCACGAGTTACGCCGATGTGGCTCAATTGGCAGAGCAGCTGACTTGTAATCAGCAGGTTATCGGTTCGAGTCCGATCATCGGCTTTTTTCTTGCTTATCAGCAGGAGAAAAATAAAAATAACTACACTACCATGGGTGGATTCCCGAGCGGCCAAAGGGGGCAGACTGTAAATCTGTTGCGATAGCTTCGAAGGTTCGAATCCTTCTCCGCCCATTTTATACTGCCGCGGAGTAGAGCAGTCCGGTAGCTCGTCGGGCTCATAACCCGGAGGTCGCAGGTTCAAATCCTGTCTCCGCAATCGAAAAGAGAGATACAAGAAAAAATCTTGTATCTTTTTTTTATGCCCTGCGACCGACGGGTTCCCGGGGCTGCAGCACCGACCGCTGCCGGTGGCAGAAGAAGGAAGGTGATGCAGGCGAGAAATCGGGAGTTCCGCAGACTGAACGCAGAGAGGGAGAGCGGACGACCAGATTTCGAGGTGGGCAAGGCAGGTTCAAATCCTGTCTCCGCAATCGAAAAGAGAGATACAAGAAAAAATCTTGTATCTTTTTTTTATGCCCTGCGACTGAAAAAGCGGTGTTTCACACCGATTGGGCGCAGGTGCGCCAAAATAAAGCCCGATGAAATATGGGATTCGCCTGTTTTCCCAACAAAAAAAGCTGCCATTGGCAGCTTTTTCATTATTTAAATCGTTTTGAAATATTCCTTATTTGCAGCAATCGCGGCAGTTGTTACTTCCTTCGCAGGGCCACCGATCACCTTTCTTGCCTGCGCACATTCGTTTACATTGATAGCGGCGTAAACGCTTTCATCAAACACAGGGGAGATTGCCTTATATTCCGCAAGGGAAAGGTCATCCAGATTGGTGTTATGCTCAATGCAGTACAGCACCAGCTTCCCGATGATGGCATGTGCATCACGGAAGGGAACGCCCTGCTTGACCAGCCAGTCTGCCGCGTCGGTTGCGTTGGTGAAGCCGCCCTTTGCCGCATTCAGCATGGCATCCTTCTTTACAGTCATGGTCGCAATCATGCTTGTGAATACGGGCACGCACATTTTCACCGTATCAATCGCGTCAAACAGACCCTCCTTATCCTCCTGCATATCCTTGTTGTACGCCAGAGGAAGACCCTTCATCGTAGTCAGAAGCGCCATCAGATGCCCATATACACGCCCTGTTTTCCCACGGATCAGCTCCGCCATATCGGGGTTCTTTTTCTGGGGCATAATGCTGGAGCCTGTGGAATATGCGTCGGAAAGCTCGATGAAATGGAATTCATGGCTGCTCCAGAGGATGATTTCCTCGCAGAAGCGGCTCAGGTGCATCATCAGGATAGAAAGCGTGGATGCCAGCTCAATACAGAAATCTCTGTCGGAAACGCCGTCCATGCTATTCATGGTGATTGCGGCAAAGCCAAGCTCCGCAGCAACGGCATATCTATCCAGAGGGTAGGTGGTGGTGGCAAGTGCGCCGCTGCCCAGAGGCATTACGTCTGTGCGTTTGTAGGTATCGCAAAGGCGGTCGTAGTCGCGCTTGAACATTTCCACATACGCAAGCAGGTGATGCGCCAGTGTAACAGGCTGTGCGCGCTGCAGGTGCGTATAGCCGGGTAAAATCGTTTCGGTATGGTTTGCCGCGAAATCGTTCAGTGTTACCATCAGATTTTTCACCAGTTCTTTAATCGCGATGATTTCCTTTTTGGTATACATACGGATATCCAGTGCCACCTGATCGTTACGGCTGCGGCCGGTATGCAGGCGTTTGCCGACATCACCGATACGGCTGATGAGGATGGTTTCCACGTTCATGTGGATATCCTCTGCTTTTTCGTCAAATGTAACCTTGCCGGCTTCGATATCGACGAGGATTTCCTTTAAGGTTTTGATGATTAAGGCAGCGTCATCGGCGGGGATGATGCCCTGCTTGCCGAGCATGGCGGCGTGTGCCATACTGCCTGTGATATCCTCTTGATACATTCTGCTATCGAAGGAGATAGAGGAATGGAAGTGGTCTGTAAAGCTGTCTGTAGACTGGGTGAAGCGTCCGCCCCAAAGTTTAGCCATAAAATTCGTCCTTTCTGCGAGGACTCTGTCCTCGCGCTCCTGCCAAAGGGTTCAACCCTTTGGAAACCGATACTGCAAACAGAAATACTTCTGTTTGCGGTGTGGTTTTTCTGGTTTTTTCTGTAATATTAGAAATACTCCCATCAAGTCTGACAGGAGTATTTTTTTGTCTTTCGTATTTTTAATAATTTATCTTATCTTCTTACCCTCCCTCCGCAAAACCATATACATGGTTTTGCAAAATGGGGTTCCAAGGGAGTCACTCCCTTGGCAGGTGCAGGACAGCGTCCTGCAAAAAGGTTTTTATTTGTTTTTGTTGTTCTCCATCATCATCGCACGAACCTTCATGGACAGACCGAACAGGTTGATGAACCCGTCTGCGTCCTTGTGGTTGTAAAGCTCACCTGTTGTAAAGGAAGCGATGGATTCGTTATACAGGCTGTAAGGAGATGTAGAGCCTGCAGGAATGATATTGCCCTTATACAGCTTCAGCTTAACCGTGCCTGTTACGGTTTCGTTTACCTTATCGAAATAAGCGCTCAGTGCTTCACGCAGAGGTGTGTACCATTCGCCGCTGTAGACCAGCTCTGTGAATTTGTTGCTTGCCACTTCGTTGAATGCCTGTGTTTTCTTATCGGAGCAAAGATATTCCAGCTCGCGGTGTGCATAGTACATGATAGTACCGCCGGGTGTTTCATATACACCACGGGATTTCATACCAACCACACGGTTTTCGCAGATATCTGTGATACCAACACCGTTTCTGCCGCCGATTTCGTTCAGCTTTGTCAAGAGAGCAACGGGATTCAGTTTTTCACCATTGACTGCAACGGGAATACCCTTTTCAAAATCCAGTGTAACATATTCGGGCTGATCGGGTGCCTTTTCAGGTGTCACACTCATCTGCAAAATGTGTTCGTAGTTGGGTTCGTTTGCAGGGTCTTCCAGCTCCAGACCTTCATGGCTCAGGTGCCACAGGTTTCTGTCACGGCTGTAGGAGTTGTCATGGCCTGCTTCAAAGGGGATACCATGGTCAGCCAGATACTGCATTTCATCCTCACGGGACTGCATCTTCCATGTATCCAGTCTCCAGGGAGCGATAATCTTCATTTCGGGTGCCAGTGCCTTGATGGTCAGCTCAAAACGCACCTGATCGTTGCCCTTGCCTGTTGCGCCGTGGCAGATTGCAGTTGCGCCTTCCTTTTTCGCAATTTCAACCAGTCTCTTTGCAATGATGGGGCGTGCCATGGATGTACCAATCAGATATTTGCCTTCATAAACAGCGTTTGCCTTTACGCAGGGGTAAACCGCATCTGTGATGAATTCTTCTGTCAGATCTTCGATATACAGCTTGCTTGCGCCGGTTTTCAGTGCCTTTTCCTCCAGACCGTCTGTTTCCTTACCCTGCCCAACGTCACCGCATACGCAGATTACTTCACAGTCATAATTTTCTTTCAGCCAAGGGATGATTGCGGATGTATCCAGACCGCCGGAATATGCCAGAACGATTTTTTCTTTTGCCATGATTTTTCTTCCTCCTTAAAAAACAAACCTGAAACAAATCATATTGTAATGGTTTTTGTGCAAAATGAATTTTATAAATGGATTATACATAGAAAATGCAATAAACGCAATAGAAAATAATAAAAATACATAAATTTGTGTATATTTTTGAAAATACGGGAAACGGCACGCATCTTTTTGGGCATTTTTCTTTGCGCTAAATAATAGATGATGTATATTTATGCACATTTAGGTGAATAAGCGTTTAGAACCACAGTATCTTGTATACATACGGTGCGGAATCCTTTTTTTTCTTCCTAAAAAGAGGGTTTTGTGATATGATGAAACTGGTATCATTATAGAAATCATACCGTTTTTACGAAAGAAAACAAAGAGCCAAATCGCATGTGAGGAGGATGGAAGAATGAAAATTTTAACATATAAGCATGGCGGCGAAACAGCTGTCGGCGTTTTAAAGAATGACGGCTCCGAGGTGGTGCCTGTCAATTATCTTGGCTGCAGTGCCATTGATATGAATACCTTTCTGGATGTGCAGAATGAGAAAAAGCTGGAAAAGCTGGATAGAAATAAGGAGCTGATGCAGGGGATTCCTCTGGATGAGGTGCAGATTCTTTCGCCCATTCCCCATCCCAAGCAGGATATTGTCTGTCTGGGGATCAATTATTATGCACACGCGGAGGAAGCGGCGCGGTTCCATGATGAGGCCTTTGGCGGCGAACGTCCTGTGCCGATTTATTTTTCCAAGAGAATCAATCGTGCCTTGGCGGATGGCGAGGAAATCGACGGGCATCTGGATATTGTGGATAGCTTGGATTATGAAGCAGAGCTGGCGGTTATCATCGGCAAGGATGCAAGGAATGTAAAGCCGGAGGAGGTTTTTGAGTATGTCTTTGGCTATACGATTCTCAATGATATGAGTGCGAGAAATTTACAGACCTCGCATAAGCAGTGGTATTTCGGCAAGAGTCTGGATGATTTTACGCCGATCGGTCCTTGGATTGTGACGAAGGATGAATTTAAGAATCCACCTGCGCTGCCGATTCGCTCCTATGTGAATGGCGAATTACGGCAGGACAGCAATACGGAGCTGATGATTAACGGCATTGAAAAGGTTATTTGCGAGTTAACGCAGGGCATGACCCTACAGGCAGGCACGATTATTGCCATGGGGACACCAGCGGGTGTCGGCATGGGCTTTGAGCCGCCGAGGTTCCTGAACAGTGGCGATGTTGTAACGTGCGAAATCGAGGGCATCGGCACCATGACGAACAAAATCAAGTAAAGACCAAAAACCTTGAGGGTTTCACCCTCAAACTCCCACCAAGGGAATGATTCCCTTGGAACCCCATTTGCAAAACCATGTACATGGTTTTGCGGTATCGGGTGCAGGGGCTGAGCTCCTGCTAGGGGTGTTGGGGACAACGTCCCCAAGGTCTTAATGAAGGAGATATAATATGGATAAAATAAAGGTAATGAGCGTGTTCGGGACACGCCCCGAGGCGATTAAAATGGCACCTCTGGTAAAGCAGCTGGAAAAAACTCCCGAAATCGAGAGCATCGTCTGCGTCACCGCGCAGCACCGCGAAATGCTCGATCAGGTACTCGAAATCTTCGACCTGCATCCGCAGTATGACCTGAATATCATGCAGTCCCGTCAGACATTGGCAGGCATCACCACCCGCGCATTAACCGGTCTGGAGGAGGTCATGGGTCAGGAAAAACCCGATATCGTCCTTGTCCATGGGGATACCTCTACCACCTTCGCAGGCGCACTGGCGGCATATTATAATCAAGTGAAGGTCGGTCATGTTGAGGCAGGCCTGCGCACCTATGATAAATATCAGCCCTTCCCGGAGGAAATGAACCGCCGCCTTACCGGCGCATTGACCGATTTGCATTTTGCACCCACCCCTCTGGCAAAGGAGCATCTGCTGAAGGAAAATATCAGTCCGGACGGCATTTTCATCACAGGCAATACCGTCATCGACGCATTGGCGCATACCATCGAGGAGGACTATACCTTTACTGTCCCCGAACTCAATCAGATTGATTTTAAAAACAAACGCGTCATCGCCATGACCGCCCATAGAAGGGAAAATCTCGGCGAGCCCCTGAAAAATATCTGCCGCGCCGTGAAGCGTCTGGTGGAAGAATATCCCGATGTGGAAGTGGTCTATGCAGTGCATAAAAATCCTGCCGTGGTAGAACCTGTACATGAGATTCTCGGCGGCAACGACCGTATCCACCTCACCGACCCTCTGGATTTAAAGGATATGCATAACCTTATGTGCCGTTCCTTTTTCGTGATGACAGATAGCGGCGGCCTGCAGGAGGAGGTGCCTTCCATGGGTAAGCCCGTTCTGGTGCTCCGCAACGTAACAGAACGCCCCGAGGGTGTGGAAGCAGGCACCCTGAAGCTGGCAGGTACGGATGAAAACGTCATTTATTCCATGGCGAAGGAACTGTTGGATCATAAAGAGGAATACGAAAAAATGGCGCAGGCAAAGAACCCCTTCGGTGACGGACAGGCAAGCCGCCGCATCGTGGAAAGCATCCTGTATGCCTTCGGAAAAAAAGCAGACAGACCCGATGAATATGTCCTGCGCATAAAGTATGAGAAAACACCTAAGGAGGGAAAACCGATGAAAGAAGAAAGAATGGCAATCCTGAATATGCTCGAAAAAGGCATCATCAGCGTGGATGAGGCAGAACGTCTGCTTACAGCGCTGCATAGCGGCTTAGGTACCGAAAAGGACGGCATTACAAAAGCCGTAGGCGGTATGCTGAATAAGGCAGGGGCTGCGCTGAGCGCCGTTGCCGATAAGGTAAAGGAAAATCCCGCGGTGAAAAACGCCGCAGATAAGGTAGCCGATAAGGCGGATGATTTGCAGCCCAAGGTAAGCTCCGCGGCATTCCGCATGAAGGAAAAGCTGGCGGATAAGGCGGATGAGTTGCAGCCTGCCGTGCGCTCCGCAGCCTTCCGTATGGTGGAAAAGGCAAGCGAAATCAAGGAGGATATGGCAACCTACCGTGAAAAGCTGAGAGAAAAGAGAAACCGCGACGAAGCGGAGGATTGGGATGACATCGATCTGGAGGAGCTGGATGCCGCAGAAGCACCCACAACAGAAGAAGCTCCCGCAGCCGCAGAGGCAGCACCTGCTGAGGGCGAGGAAGCAGTAGAGCCCATCTCCCCCGAAATGAATAAATACCTGAATAAGGTGGAGGATGTTCTGGACGGCATGAGCGACCAGATGGAGCAGCTCAATGATATGGAGGCATTTCTGAAGGCCTCCTTCGGAGAATATAACCCTGCCGATTTCGAGGATGACGAGGAAGAGTCCGCAGACGAGAAAAAAGACGCTGAGTAAGCGAGAATCAGCAAAAAGCCGCAGATAAAATCTGCGGCTTTAAATTACTCAAACAGATGAAGGAGAAAAAATGGAGAAAAGGAAATATGAGGATATTCAAATCATTGAAGTTTTTCATGAAAGCAAAAGGCAGAAGATATGTGCATATAAATCTCTTATAAAAGAGAACTGCTTCGAGGGAACGCAGGTATTTGAATATGACGAAGCAGGAAATCTCTTGAAACGTACTGTTATACAAAATCATAGTGGTTCCGGTCAGCTGAGAGAGTGCTGTTTTGCATACGATGAAGAGAAAAGGATTATTGCATATAAAGAAGTGGTAAATCAAGATAACGGGGAGCAAATAGTAACGATCAATAGAGTATATACGTATGAAGCAGATGGCAATGAATATATCCTTGAAAAAGGGGAAGCACTTCGTAAAAAATATTTTGTATATTGCAAAGGCGCTAAGGGATTGAAGGAGGACATGCCTTCTGAAAGAGAAGTATTCTTTAAAATGGATACCATTATAATGAAGGATAGGCAGAAACAACTTTATAATTTACCGAATGGAGCATTATCTTTCCAAAGAATATTTTATAAAGAAAAAGGGAAAATTTGAATTTTTAAATCCGGCAGGAGAAGAATATAAGTGGGCTTTGGGAGATATTGATGATAATTCAGCATTGGTTTACTTATATGAGCCAATTTTAACGTTAGAAATTTATCAGCAAATTGTCCTGTATTGTAAAAAGATTAGTCCGGAGTTAGATTTTATTTCTTTTTCGCCGAAGTGCTTTGTTGAACCGAATGAAGAGTGCAATCGAATTATGAATTGGATTGCAGAGGTTGATGTATGGTATGGGATTTGCTAATGAAAAGGGTTGGAATAAGCAAATATTTTTAGGTTATTTCAGTAATGGAGAGGGTGTCGACTTTGTCGACACCCTAAGTTAGTTTCGTTAGCGCGCGTTATACAAACGCCGTATAAGGTTCCATGTCGCGGGGCCGACATTCCCCGTCGGCGGCAGGTCGTTCTGCGCCTGCAATGCCGCCACAGCGTCTCTTGTCGCCTCGTCAAACACCCCCGTCACCGCAATCGGCGGAATCACGCCGCTGTAGTCCGCAATCCCTTTGAGATAGGTCTGTAAATTCCGCACATCCTCATTTTCCATACCCAAGGAAAGGAAATATCCCGGATAAATCCCTGCGTTGTTTTCCTTCATCCCCTGCGGCAGCATTGCCAGAATATCGTCATACGCCTGCCGCAGCCGCAGCCACGTCTGCAAGCCCACAATCCCGTCCGCAGGCAGTCCGGCGAGCGTTTGAAAGGCACGCACGGCGGCAGTGGTCGCAGGGCCAAAGTATCCGTCCTGATCGATATCGGGAACGGCATCATTAAAATATGAAATCACATCCAGATAATACTGCAAAGACCGCACATCCACACCGTTGCTCCCCTCGCGCAGCACCGCAGGGAAGGGGCGTGTCA
The DNA here is from genome assembly GCF_018785345.1 of Clostridium sp. MCC345. Classification (NCBI taxonomy): domain Bacteria; kingdom Bacillati; phylum Bacillota; class Clostridia; order Eubacteriales; family Clostridiaceae; genus Clostridium; species Clostridium sp. MCC345. The sequence goes on along the minus strand of NZ_WQPP01000032.1, from coordinate 92,153 downwards.
CCTCATCCAATGTCAGCCCTTCGCTCGTCAGCTCATTCAGCCGTTTCACCCCGTTGTAAATATATTTCAGCTGATACCACGTTGGCTTCCCGACAATTCCGTCCGGTGTCAGGTTGAAAATCCGCTGAAATTCCCGTACCGCATTTTCTGTTGCTATGTCGAATACCCCGTCTGCCGGCTCAATTTTCGGAATCGCAGGGTAGTTATCCGCAATGCGGTTCAGCTCTAATTGTATCGTTTTTACGGTATTACCGGCATCCCCCAGCCGTAGCGCGGCACCCGGATAGGATGGCACATTTGCGGAAATCGGTACATTTTCCAGAATCCCGATATCCTGCCCGTAAAATTTCTGCAAAATCTGATAGGGTGTCAGCCCCTGCTCCGCCAATGCAACCGTCTCCCATTGGGAAAGTCCGTCGCAGACGGTGGTTGTGCCATTGCAGTAGGCGGTGAAAAACGGATCAACACGCCCCTGCCGCACCACATAGTTGTTGAAAATTTCATCCACAATGCGGCTGATGTTTTCATAAATATCCCGTCCCTTGATGTAGGTCTGGTCATACTGCGTGGTTGAGGTAATATCAAAATCATACCCCTGACTGCGGTAAAATTCGTTAAATATGCGGTTCAGCGCATAGGTAATCTGTGCGTAGATATTCGCGCGAATTGCGGCTTCGGGCCATGTGGGGTAAATCTCGCTGGAGGCCACATTTTTGATATAATCGGGAAACGGCACGGTTACGTTTTCCGCAGGCTGATTCGGCAGCCCCAGATGTACCGTAATTGTTTCGGGAATGGTTGGAACCTGCTGTAAAGCCATGGCGTGCTTCCTCCTTTTTTATAAATTCGGTTCGGTATCGGTGATGCTTTCTGCCTCGTCCCTGCGCGCTCCGCTGACATCAAAGGAAAGTGCGACAGGCTGAATTGTGGTAATCCCGTCAAAAATGGGGATATCATGCACCACAACAGGAACCGTTCCGGGGGCGGAAATCAGTGCATCGTATGTCGCAAAAACATCTGTGCCGCCCGGTGTCTGCGATTTATCGCGGCGCGGCGCAGGCAGTGAAATTTCTGCCGTTTTGCCGCTTTCATTCGTCATTGTGGTAACGGAAAGCGTATGCCCGTTGGGTAATGCCTTGCTGATGACAACCGTTGCCCTCTCGATGGGAACGGCCCCCTGTCCGCCCGTCACCTGAAACAGCAGTGTGCCGAAGGCAGGGTTTTCCGCCAGAAATTGCCGCAGAGGATCGGCAGGGCTTGCTTCTCTGACAGAAAGCTTGGAAGAATTGGAAGGATTGGGTTTCTGGTTTTTCTGAAAATAAGGATACATAGAAAAACTCCTTTCTCTGTTTTTTATAGACTCCTTCCATACTATGCAAAAGGCAAATCCCCTTTTTCTTTTTTTTCGGGTATGCTATGATAAAGGCAAAAAGAAGGCAGATAGGAGGTCTGTGGAATGAAAGTAGCTTTATTGCAGTTAAAAACCCTGCCGACACCTGAGGAAAATCTTGAAAAAATAAAACAGATGCTTGTGCAGGCAAAGCAGGAGGGCGCGGATCTGGCAGTTTTGCCCGAAATGTGCTGCTGCCCCTATGAAAACAGTGCCTTTGTGCGCTATGCCATGCCCGAAAACGCCCCGTTTTTGCAGGGCATCGCCGAAATGGCAGGGGCTCTCGGCTTGTATGTGGTTGCAGGCTCTGTTCCGCTTGCGGCGGATGGCAGAATCTATAACGCCGCCTTCGTCTATGATAATAAGGGAAGCTGCATCGCAAGACACCGCAAAACCCATCTGTTTGATATCAATGTCCCCGGCGGACAGTATTTCATGGAATCCGATACCTTTACCGCCGGCAGGGATGTCACCACCTTCGACACCCCGTGGGGCAGGATGGGGTTGATGATTTGCTATGATATCCGTTTTCCGGAGCTGTCCCGTCTGCTTGCGCTCGAAGGCGCAAGGGCAATCCTTGTCCCTGCCGCCTTCAATATGACAACAGGCCCTGCCCATTGGGAAATGTCCTTCCGTATGCGTGCCTTGGATAATCAGGTTTTTCTGGCAGGCTGTGCCCCTGCGCGTGATTTGCAGTCCTCCTATACCGCATGGGGTCATTCTATTGTTACCGACCCTTGGGGCAGTGTGGTAGCGGAGCTGGACGAAAACGAGGGCATCCTCACAGCGGAGCTGGATTTTGCAAGGCTGGAGCAGGTGCGGGCGGAGCTGCCGCTGTTAAAGCACCGCAGAACGGATTGTTACGATATCATCAGAAAATAAGGAGAGATGGCACTTAGGAAAGGAGAGAGGACTCTTATGAAAAAAGAAACGATTTATCTGGCAGGCGGCTGCTTCTGGGGCACGGAAAAATATATGCAAGGTGTTGATGGTGTTCTGGAAACAAGGGTCGGCTATGCTCTGGGCGAAAAGCCCCTCTGGAATCCGCCCCTCAAGGAAAGCGTCACCTATGAGGAGGTCTGCAATCACAGCGGACACGCCGAAGCGGTCGAGGTTGTCTTTGATGCGGAAAAAATCTCTCTGACAGAAATTCTCAGGGAATATTGCTATACCATCGACCCGACCTCTCTGGGCAGGCAGGGCATGGATATCGGGATTCAGTACCGCACGGGCATCTATTCCCTCACTGAGAAGCAGCGGCAGACGGCACAGGCATTTCTGGATACCCTGCAAAAGGACTACAAACAGCCGATTATGATTGAAAATCTCCCCCTGCGCCAGTTTATTCAAGCGGAGACGTATCACCAGAAATATCTTGAAAAAAATCCCAATGGCTATTGCCATATCAATTTTGAGAAAATTGCGGCGCAGAAGGCGGCGAAAGCGGAAAAGCAGGATTGATTTTTCCGATAAATCCGATAAAAAGGTTGTCTTTTTCCCTTGAAACGGCTACAATAGAAGTATTATGGACAGAAAACTCAGGAAAGGATGTAACATCATGGATTTGACAACAGTAAAATCTATCTACCGCAACACTGCGGCGTATGCAAATAAAGAGGTCACACTGGGCGGCTGGATTCGCACCATGCGTGTCTCCAAGAATTTCGGCTTTATCGAGCTGAATGACGGCTCCTTCTTCAAAAATATTCAGATTGTTTTTGAAGCGGAAAGACTGAAGAATTATGAAGAAATCTCCAAGCAGAATGTCGGCGCGGCGCTGATTATAAAAGGTCTTCTGGTGGAAACCCCCGAAGCAAAGCAGCCCTTCGAGGTAAAGGCAACACAGATTGATGTGGAAGGCACCTCCACCCCCGATTATCCCCTGCAGAAAAAACGCCACTCCGTAGAATTTCTGCGTGAAATCGCATATCTGCGCCCAAGAACAAACCTGTTCTCCGCAACCTTCCGCGTGCGCAGCCTGATTGCAATGGCAATTCATGAATTTTTCCAGGGCAAGGGCTTTGTATATGCCCATACACCCATCATCACAGGCTCCGACTGTGAGGGTGCGGGCGAAATGTTCCGTGTAACCACACTGGATTTGGATAACCTGCCTCGCACAGCCGATGGCAAGGTAGATTATTCCAAGGATTTCTTCGGCAAGGAAACCAACCTTACCGTATCCGGTCAGCTTTCCGCGGAAACCTTTGCAATGGCGTTCCGCAATGTTTATACCTTCGGGCCTACCTTCCGTGCGGAAAATTCCAACACAACCAGACATGCGGCGGAATTCTGGATGATTGAACCCGAAATGGCATTTGCCGATTTGAACGATAACATGGAAATCGCAGAGGAAATGCTGAAATATATCATTCAGTATGTTCTGGACAACGCCCCCGAAGAAATGGAATTCTTCAACAGCTTCGTGGACAAGGGTCTGCTGGACAGACTGCATAACATCCTCGATAACGAATTTGGCAGAGTGACCTACACAGAAGCGGTTGAGCTTTTGAAAAAATCCGGTCATACCTTTGAATATCCCGTAGAATGGGGCATTGATTTGCAGACAGAGCATGAACGCTATCTGACAGAGCAGATTTACAAAAAGCCTGTATTCGTAACCGATTACCCCGTAGAAATCAAGGCGTTCTATATGCGTCTGAATGATGATAAAAAGACCGTTGCGGCAATGGATTTGCTTGTGCCCGGCGTTGGCGAAATCATCGGCGGCAGCCAGAGAGAGGAAAGACTGGAGGTTCTGGAAAACCGCATGAACGAGCTGGGTCTGAAAAAAGAGGACTACTGGTGGTATCTGGATCTGCGTAAATACGGCGGCACAAGACACGCAGGCTTCGGTCTGGGCTTTGAACGTGCGGTAATGTATCTGACAGGTGTCGGCAATATCCGCGATGTCCTGCCTTACCCTCGTACCGTAAATAACGCAGAATTCTAATCCGATTTTGCAGAAAATAAAAGAGTCTGTATGGGAATTTTCCCACGCAGGATCTTTTTTGTATACAGAAAAACGCCTTGTGTTACAAGCAGCTTACAAATTTCTTACGAATTTCTTAAATTTCCTTCCCCTCTCTTGAGGGAAGCGTTTTCTTTTGCTAGAGTGAAAGCAGAAGCAAAAGCACAGTTGTATTTTCGGGGAGGGACAAAACATGAAAAAACTCGTTTGTATGGCACTCAGCGCAGCACTTCTGGCAGGGAGCGTGCCTGCCTACGCGGCAGATTATATCACAAAGGTGCCGCATACCTTTACGGCAAGGGTCGGCACAACGGAATTTACCAAGGACGGCGCAGCACAGCCCTTGGATGTGCCGATTTATATTAAGGATGGCTATACCATGCTGCCCCTGCGCACCTTTATGAAGGCGGCGTTGGGCGAGAAAAGCCAAATGGCTTGGGATAATGAAACCAAGGCGGCGACAGTAGCATTTGGGGGAAATCTCATCCGTTTTTCGGTAAAGGAGAATACCATCGCAAAAAACGGGAAGGACTTACCTGTCTGGGGCAAAATGGAAGTGAAGGATGGGCGCGTTTTCGTTCCCCTGCGGAACTGGTCGGGTATTTTGCAGTCCATCGGTTATCTCATAGAGGAGGGCGATATCACATGGGACAGCACCACAAGGCTGGCAACCGTCCGCGCTGTGGAACAGAAGCTTGACCCCTCCAATGGTCTGGAAAAGCCTGCACTGAGCCGCAAGGGCGCGCAGGCATCCTACGCTGTCGCACTTTCCACGCAGTATGATGAAATCGAACCCCTTGGGGACGGCTATTTCCTTGCACAGAAATATACGGGAGAAACGAATGTCGGCTTGGGTGTCAGCATGGGCGGACGCGAAAATGTACGGTATCTTCTGGATAGTAAGGGAAAGGTGTTGCAGACCTATGACACCGGAACGGATAACTATATGGAGGACGGCGGCGAGCGAACCTTCTTAGTTGGCAGAAATACGGAAAACGGCTTTGGCAATGGTGCCATCGACTGGGAAGGCAAAACCGTCATCCCCTTCATTTATAACAGCGTAGAGCCTTTTTCCGAAGGCCTGGCGGCAGTTTCGGATAAAAACGGCACAGGCTTTGTGAATCGAAACGGCGAGGTTGTGATTCCTTTGCAGTTTGAGGAGGCAAAACCCTTCTCCGATGGTCTGGCAGTTGTGAAGAAAAAAGACGGCACCTATGCTTATATTGATAAAACAGGCAAAATCGTCATTGATGCCGCGAACTACAGGCATGTGGAGTCCTTCTCGGAAGGTCTGGCAATGGTACGAAGCAGTGATGCGCGTCGGGCAGGCTTTATTGATCAAACAGGCAAGGAGGTTATCCCCTGTCAGTATCGTTGGGCAGGCTATTTCCGAAACGGTGCAACCTATGCGTCAGATGCGGAAGGAAAAAACTGGCTGATTGATAAAGCAGGCAAAAAGCTGAAACGGATTGCGGATGCAGAATATCTGGTATATGCAGATGATGATAGGACAAAACCAAATCAGCAGAAGAACGGCATGGCAATGACGGAGGAGATTGTGAATCTGCCCGATGGCGACCATGAGCATGTAAGACGCTATTTTGATGAAACAGGCGAAATTTCCTATGAAACCTATCGTCTGAAAAAGGGACTTTCCGAGGGACTTGCACCGTATTGGGATGCGACGGCAAAGAAATACGGCTATGTAAACGAAAGCGGCACTTGGGTGATTGCCCCTGCATTTGATGCGGCGGAGAGATTCCAAGACGGCTATGCGGTGGTTGCCAATGAAATCAAATTGGCAGACGGTACAAAGGATGTCGAATGGGGCATTATCCAAAATCCGAACAGATAAAAAGGGGGAAAAGGCGTATGAAAAAAATATTCTGTATGGCACTCAGCGCGGCACTTCTGGCAGGGAGCGTGCCTGCCTACGCGGCGGAGGAATCACTGTTCACGAAAACACCGCATACCTTTACGGCAAGGGTCGGCACAACGGAATTTACCAAGGACGGCACAGCACAGCCTTTGGATGTGCCGATTTATATCAAGGATAGCTATGTCATGCTCCCTCTGCGCACCTTTATGCAGGCGTTGGATGCGGATGCAGAGCTTGTCTGGGAGGATGGGATTCAGCTTGCCAAGGTCACCATGCAAGATTACACGCTGAGCTTTGATATCACCGGCAACCGCATCTGGAGAAACAGCAGCCTGTTGCCTTCGTTTGGGCAGATGGAGGTCAAGGACGGCAGAGTTTTTGTCCCCCTGCGCGATTGGGAGGGCGTGCTGAAATGCTTTAACCGCTATATCGTCGATGCGGATGCTCTCAGCTGGGATGCAGAAACAAAAACCGCAGCCGTACAGCTGACAGAGCTGACAGCGGCAACGGCAAACGATACCTCCTCCGTCAAGGGAACGGGCGAAGCGGCAGTGTTCGGCATTCCCCTGACAGACCGCTATGATGATATCAAATCCATCGGCGGCGATTATTTCATCGCGGAAAAATACGTCAATACCGATGGGGATATTCTGGGTGCGCCGCAGGAATATGAAAATCAGCAGGCAGATTGGTTCCTTCTGAATCAGCAGGGTAAGGTACTGCTCCAATATAGCAATAAGGATGTTCTCAGACTGCGCGGCTATGGGGATGGTTTCCTGCGTTTGAATAAACGGGACGGAACAAGCCAGATTCTTGATATGGAAGGCAATACGCAGTTTGCGGACGATTACCATGTGATAGACAGCTTTTCCGAAGGTCTGGCAATGGTGATGGACTATAAGGAAAGAAAAAGCGGTTATATCAACGCAAAGGGCGAAGAAGTCATTTCCCTATCCTCTTACAGTGCCGATGCCTTTTCCGAGGGCTTGGCGGCAGTAGGCGTAGATCTTCCGAAGGAAGAAGGAAGGCAGAGCGCAGAAACCCGTTATGGCTATATTGATAAAAAAGGAGGCTGGGTCATCGAGCCGAAATACAGAGATGCATTTGCTTTCCGGGATGGTCTCGCAAAGGTAGAGGATACGGACAGAAATATCGGCTATATCGATAAAACCGGCAAAGAGGTTATCCCCCTGCGCTATAACAAAATAACAGATTTTTGGAACGGCAAAGCCTTTGCACAGGAAAAAAGCGGCGAGGTTATCCTGATTGATACCACGGGCAAAAAGCTGAAATCCATCATAACGGGGAAATATCTGGATGACTGCGGCAACGGCATCATTTCCACGGAGGTTTCGGAGCAGGTTGCACCCGGCAGGGTGGAATATGTGAAGCTGTACTTCGATGAAAACGGGCGCATTTCCAAAGAGGATGCCAGATGGAGAATGCGGCTTTCCGAAGGGCTTGCCCCCTATCAGGATGAAAAAACAGGCAAATACGGCTATGTCGGCGAGGACGGCACATGGGTCATTGCCCCCACCTTCGATTTTGCAAGAGATTTCAAGGACGGCTATGCCGTTGTCTCCAAAAAAGTAACACTTGCAAACGGCAAAGAGGATGTCCAATGGGGCACTGTCTGCCACCCCATTTAAAAACGGCATAAGAAAACCCCTTCGTACCTTTGGTACGAAGGGGCAATTTTATTTGTCCAAAAATACAGATTGCAACAGCCGCCTGCCGCAGTCCGTTTTCGCCACGTTTTCCAGAAAATGCGCCACGGCTTCTTTTCCCAAGCCCTTTTCCGCCGCATTCACCAGAAAATCCGCCTCAATCAGAATCTGATAATCCATTCCGTCAATCCCTGTCACCGTATGGTGGTGTGCAATCAGATAGGAAATGCGGTCAATCAGTTCTGCGTCGAATCCGCTGTCCGCCAAAAAGTCACGCACCAGCCGAGGGCTTTCCGCCTCCTGATGCTTGCCGTCCGTATTGCCGTATTTTTCCCGACAGAGCGGACAGGAAATATCGTGGATGATTGCTGTTGCCTCCAACAGAAACAGCGTCTTTTCGTCCAGACCCTCTGCCTCGCCAATCGTTTTTGCATACGCCCAGACGCAGAGAAAATGGTGGATATCCGCCGTATTCCCTGCGGAAAAGGCAATCATTTTTTCCGTTAATTGCGGTATCGTAAGCATCCTTGTTCCTTCCTTCTCTTTTGTAAAAATTGTTGAAAGCTGCTTATTTGCTGAACATGGAGAGATACCCCATCACGAATACAAACAGAATAATCAGCGGCAGAATATATTTCACATACAGCCGAATCCCGTTCGGGAATTTCAGCCCTTCGCCGGCGTTTGCCTCGTCCATGAAATTCTCCCAGCCCCAGCCGTTTTTGCATGCACAGAACAGCACATAAACGATACTGCCCAGCGGCAGAATATTATTGGAAACCAGGAAATCCTCCAGATCCAGAATCGCAGTGCCCTCGCCCAAGGGCTGTAAGCCGCTCAGCACGTTGTAGCCCAGCGCGCAGGGCAGGCAAAGCACAATCAGTGCCACAATATGATACGCAACAATTTTCTTGCGCGGCGCATCCGTCATATCCGTCCAGAAGGTAATCAGGTTCTGGAATACACCGATGACCGTAGAGAATGCCGCAAAGCACATGAACAGGAAGAACAGCGTCCCCCAGAGCCGACCGCCCGGCATTGCATTGAATACGTTGGGGAGTGTCACGAAAATCAGTCCGGGGCCCTGACCGGGGTCAACCCCATAAGCAAAGCACGCAGGGAAGATAATCAGACCTGCCATCAGCGCAACCGCCGTATCCAGAATCGTAATGCAGATTGCCTCGCCCATCAGGGAGCGGCTGCGGTCGATAAAGCTGCCGAAAATCGCAATCGCGCCCATGCCGATGCTCAGTGTGAAGAAAGCCTGACTCATCGCGGCAAAAAGCACCTCCGTAATGCCGTATTCCATCAGCTTGGAAAAATCGGGATAGAGATAGAACCGCAGTCCTTCCTCGCCCCCTGCTAGAAAGAAGGAGCGCACCGCAAGCACAATCATCAGCACCAGCAGCGCAATCATCATCACCTTCGTGATTTTTTCCACGCCGTTTTGCAGCCCCTTGCCCACAATCAGCATACAGCTGATAACAACGGCAATCATAAACGCAACATTCAGCGTCGGGTTGGCAAGGGTGCTGTTGAAGGTTGCGCCGATTTCATCCGCGTTCATCCCTACAAAGCCGCCTGCCGCCATCTTGAAGAAATAATAAACCATCCAACCGGCAACCGTGGTGTAAAACATCATCAGGATGTAGTTACCTGCCATTGCAGGAAATTTGAACCAATGCCACTTCGTTCCCTTCGGCTCCAGCACATCCATGGAAAGGGCAACACTGCGCTGACTGGCGCGCCCAACGGCAAGCTCCAGTGTCAGAATGGGAATGCCCAGAATGAGCAGAAATACAAAATAAATCAGCACAAAGGCAGCGCCGCCGTATTTCCCTGTGATGTAAGGGAATTTCCACACATTCCCCAGACCGATGGCACAGCCTGCGGAAATGAGCAGGAAGCCCAGACGGGAGCTGAATTTCTCTCTGTTTTCCATAAAAACCTCCTATAAATCCTCTGTTTTTTTGCATGCTGTTCGCGCTGTGCGAAAGAGCATGTATTTTTTCTCATACGTTGTCAGAGAAGCTGATTTTATTATAGAAAAATTTCCATGAAAACACAACAGAAAATCGAAAAATTCGATGGAATGTATCGGAAGAATTGTTTTCTCGATAGTAAGAGCATTTTAGGTAGCTTTTTTTCATTGGAACAGGTATACTGAAAGAAGAATTTGTAGGACAAATGAGAGGGAGAGGGAATAAAAATGAAATTCGATTTTACCGGTCTGTTAAAAAATGAAATGAAGCCTGCCTTAGGCGTAACAGAGGTCGGCGCGATTGCCCTTGCGGCGGCGAGAGCCTATGCGGCTGTGGGCGGTAAGCTGCAGGAGATTCGCATGGTGATGAATGGCGGCATGTATAAAAACGCCTTTTCCTGCGCCATTCCCGGCACGCAGGAGCTTGGCTGCAATATGGCGGCGGCATTGGGTGCCTTGGGCGGCGATTGGACGCTTGGTTTGGAGGTGCTGAAAAATATTACAGCCGCACATGTTGCCGAGGCAAAGACATTGCAGATTCCCATGGATATCAAAGCCGATGAAACAAAGGAGGGCATTTATATCCTTGCGGAAATCCGGACAAGCGAAGGGGTCGGCGTTTGCCGCATTGAGGACTTCCATGCGAATATCGTTTTTGTTGCAAAAAATGATACCGTTCTCTTTCAGGCAGAGCAGACAAAGGCGGCGGAACAGCAGCATGCCTTTGATTTTGAAGCAGTTACCGTTGCGGATATGGTGGATTATGCAAAAACCGTTCCCATCGCAGAATTGTCCTGTGTGAAAGAAATGATTGCCATGAACTGTGCGCTTTCCGCCGAGGGCGAGAAGGGCGTAGGTCTGCAAATCTGGAAAACTCTGGCAGCCTTCCGTAATAGAGGTGCTGTCGGTGACGATATGATTTACGCCGCACAGAGGCTGACCTGCTCCGCCATGGATGCGCGTCTGGCAGGTCTGCCCTTTCCTGCCATGAGCATTGTCGGCAGTGGCTCCCATGGAATTCTCTGCTCCATGCCCGTTGTTTCCTATGGCAGATTTGCAGGAAAAACAGAGGAAGAAATCATCCGCGGCGTGGCACTCAGCTGCTTAATCACCATTTTCAGCAAACATTATACCGGCAGACTTTCTGCCCTCTGCGGCTGTGTTCTGGGCGGTGGCAGCGGTGCGGCGGCAGGTATTGTGCTGCTCATGGGCGGCAGCGCGAAGGAGGCCTCCGCGGCAATGGATCACATGGCGGCAAATCTTACCGGCATGATCTGCGATGGCGGCAGTATCGGCTGTGCGCTCAAGGCATCCGCAGGGGTCTATGCGGCATATCTTTCCGCGATGCTCGCCATGGAAGGAATTGCCATTCCGCATAATTTCGGCGTAATCGGTTCCTCCGCAGAGCAGACGGAAAAGAATCTGGGACGTATCTCCGATGAGGGGATGGCTCCCATGGACAGTACGATTATTGATGTTATGCAGAAGGGCAAATAAAAAAAACAACCCCCATCGGTTCACCGATGGGGGTATTTTCTGTCCCAAATATAGCGGAAGGGTTCGGGAAACGAAGCGTTTTCCCGACTGGAATCCGCAGGCGGAATTTATTTCCGCCGAGGAAAACTGGGCGTTTCAAGGTTTACCGCCGGAACGCATCAGTTTATTCTTCTGTTTTATCAAGTTGAAATTCTGATTTCAACTTACAGTAATGTTTTTCTCTGTTCTTCCGCAGACAGGGGAGAAAGATAGGTGGGTGCAACATCAAATACAGTCTTTGCCCCTGTGATGCCCTCCTGTGCCATCTTGTAAGCCGCTCTTGCATAAGCAGCAATTACGCTGGAAGTAAATTCGGGGTTGGAGCCCAGCTTCAGAGAATATTCAATCATCTGCTTGGTATCTGCGCCGGTTGTGCCTGTGCGGATAACAAAGCCGCCGTGAGGGATACCGCTGTGGTCGCGATCCAGCTCCTCCTGAGAAATGAAGTGAACCGTTGTGTCATAATCAGCGAAGTAGTTGGGCATGGTCTTGATTTCGTTTTCAATGCGTGCCAGATCTGCGCCTTCCTCAGCCACAACATAGCATTCTCTTGTGTGTTTTTCTCTTGTGGTCAGTTCAGGGTTTTCGCCTGCTCTTACCTTTTCCAGTGCCGCAGGAACGGGAACGGTATACTGCTTGCCGTCCTTTACGCCCTTAATGCGTCTGATGGCATCGGAATGTCCCTGACTTACGCCTCTGCCCCAGAAGGTGTAATCCTTGCCGTTGGGCAGAATGCAGTTGCCAATCAGTCTCTGCAGGCTGAACATACCGGGGTCCCAGCCGACGGAAATGAAAGCAATATGACCGCCTTCCTTTGCGGAAGCGTCTACATTTGCGAAATGCTCAGGAATTTTTGCGTGGGTATCAAAGCTGTCCACGATGTTGAAATATTTTGCATATTCAGGGCTCTGTACAGGCAGATCTGTCGCACTGCCGCCACAGAGAATCATAACATCAATGTCGTCTTTTTTGCTGATTGCGTCCTTTACGTTATATACAGGTACATCGGGGCTCTGTGTTTTCAGTGCTTCGGGGGCTCTTCTGGTGAAGAAAGCCGCAAGCTCCATGTCGGGGTTCTGTCTGATTGCAAGCTCCACGCCCTTCCCTAAGTTGCCATAGCCCAAAATACCAATTCTGATTTTTTCTGCCATTTTCATCATCCCTTTTCTTTAGAATAAAAATTTTAAAAACGAAAAAACTTTTTTAAATATTTTTTTTGAGTATAGCACAAGAATCCGCAGAAGAAAATATTTTCCCAGTAAAAAAATAGAAAATCCATTTTTTCTTGATGGAAGGGGTATCACAAAAACTTATTGCTTACTGCTTTGTGATAGCATATTTTCAATAAACCGATGCTTATTTTCCTCTCACCACGCGGAACAGCTGAATCAGCAGGGTTGGCAGGAAGGCAAACCCGGCGATTTTCAGGATATCATTCCCGGTCAGTGCATTGCTGATGTCAAATAACCCATGCAGGGCAGGGATACAAAGCACTGCAAACAGCAGCAATGCGCCGATTGCAAATGCCCCGAAGCAGAAGGGGTTCATCGGCAGGCGGAAAACGGAACGTGTGCCGCGGCAGTTAAAGCCGTGGAACAGTCGTGCAAGGCAAAGCGTTGCAAACGCCATCGTACAAGCCATTGCGCCGCTGACTGCCAGACCGTTGTAAAACGCAAGCATGGTTACAATCGCAATCAGAACGCCCTGTAAGGAAAGCCGCTTCAGAAAAGCGCCTGTCAAAATCCCTTCGTTTGCTTTTCTGGGTGCCTGATTGAGCAGGTCGCCCGTCGGCTGCTCCATGTTGACCGCAAGTGCAGGCAGGCTGTCCGTCAGCAGGTTGATGAATAAAAGCTGTACTGCCGTGAAGGGCAGTGGCAGCCCCATCAAAGAGGTAAACATGACAACCAGAATCCCTGCCAGATTGCCGCTCAACAAAAAGCCGATGGAATTTTTGATATTTGTATATACATTTCTGCCGTTGGCAACGGCTTTGACAATGGTCGCAAAATTATCATCCGTCAGAATCATTGCCGCAGCATCCTTGGAAACCTCCGTCCCCGTAATGCCCATTGCAATGCCGATGTCTGCCTGCTTGAGGGCAGGGGCATCGTTCACGCCATCCCCTGTCATCGCAGTGATGCAGCCGTTTTCCTGCCATGCGCGCACAATGCGAATTTTATGCTCAGGAGAAACGCGCGCGTAAACCGAAATCTGCCGTACCTTTTCCTTCAGCTCCTCGTCCGTCATGCGCTCCAGCTCTGCCCCTTCAACGGCAAGGTCGCCCTCCTGCAAAATCCCGATTTTTTTCGCAATCGCAGAAGCCGTTACCTTATGGTCACCCGTAATCATCACAGGGCGGATACCTGCGCGGCGGCAGTCGGCAACCGCTGCGGCGGATTCCTCACGAGGAGGGTCCATCATGGCAATCAGACCCACAAAGGTAAGGTCATTTTCATCCTCTAATGTCAGCGGACGGTTTTCGGGCAGTGTCTTTTCCGCAAAGGCAAGCACACGAAGCCCCTCCGCAGAAAAAGCCGCAATCTGTGCATGGATTTCTTTGGCAATCGCATCCTCCATGGGAACAACGCCCGTTTCTGCCTTCGCAGAGGAACACCGTCCCAGAAGCACATCCGGCGCACCCTTGGTCAGAAGCGTGGTTTTTCCGGCAATTTCGTGCAGGGTGGACATCAGCTTTCTGTCAGAATCAAAGGGCAGCTCCTGCAAACGGGGGAAGCCCTGCCGAATTTCGTTTTCATCTCCGCCTGCCTTGCGGCAAAATGCCAGAAGGGCGGTTTCGGTCGGGTCACCGATTTGTGCATCCTCGTGGATGGCCCCGTCATTGCAAAGCACGCTTTCCCCGATGAGCTCCTTTAAAGGGGATTGCGGCTGTTCTTCCGCATCCCAAACCCTGCCGAGTGTAAATGCCTTCTGTACGGTCATTTTATTCTGTGTCAGTGTCCCTGTCTTATCGGAACAGATAACGGAAACAGAGCCAAGTGCCTCCACCGCACGCAGCTTTTTGATGATGGCATTCTGTTTTGCCATCTTCTGTGTCCCGATTGCAAGTCCGATTGTCACGATAGAGCTTAATGCTTCGGGAATCGCCGCAACTGCCAGTGCAACTGCGAACATCAATGCCTGCCCAAGTCCCATCTGCCGCCATACGCCAAGCGCAAACACAATCGCACAGATAATCAGAATCAGAATCGAAAGCTTTTTGGAAAAATCGTCCAGACTTTTCTGCAAAGGCGTTTCCTTCTCCTGCGCGGATGCCATCAGATGCGCGATTTTCCCCATTTCCGTATCCATGCCTGTTGCCGTTACAAGCACCACCGCACGCCCGTAGGCAACAGGCGAACCACTGTAGACCATATTCAGGCGGTCGCCCAGGGGCAGTTCTTCTGCATCAAGCGGTCGGTCGGTTTTGTTGATGTTTTCCGATTCACCCGTCAAAGCGGATTCGTTTACCTGCAAAGAATAATTCTCCAAAATGCGACCATCGGCGGCGGCAATATCCCCTGCCTCCAGCAGCAGGATATCCCCCGGCACGAGGGAAAGCGCGGAAATTTCAAGCTTTTCTCCGTCACGCAGCACGCGCGCATGGGGTGCGGACATCGCTTTCAGGCTTTCCAGAGATTTCTGTGCCTTAAAATGCTGCACCGTTCCAAGAATCGCATTCAGAATCAGCACCGCAATAATAACAATCGTGCCTTCCCAGCCGCCCGTCAGCGCGGAAATGATTGCCGCAATCAGCAGAATTACCACCAGTAAATCCGCAAACTGCTCCGCAAATACGCGCAGTACGCTTTTCTGCTTGCCCTCAATCAGTTTGTTCTCGCCGTACTGTGCAAGTCGCTTCTGCGCCTCTCCGCCGCTCAAGCCGTGCGCATCTGTCTGATACGTGGTAAATAGAGCTTCCTTTGTTTCTGTCCAAGGCTGTTTCATATCCATTCTCCTTTCTGTTTTCCGGTGCAGGCGGCTTTTTTCAGGAAAATAAAAAAGACCCCTATTGCACCAATCAAAAAAAGTGCAATAAAAGTCTTGCTTCTCAGATGACAAAATCACTCTGTCGGACGACACCCGGGATTTCATTTTTGAAATGACCGTGATGACGAGTGTCGGCAACGGTTTCCCGTAAGCTACTCCCCTTTATTTGAGAAGATTCTAGCATATCCATTCCGGAAAAGCAAGTAAAGATTTCTTTATACCGCATATTTTTTTTTATTCGGGCGCACCTTTATTTTCTCCGTTTTTTCTGGTATGATAAAGCTGACTTTGGAATTTCATTTCCGAAAAGGAGGAAAAAATATGCGGCACGATAAATATAGATATAATAATACGGAAGAGGTTGTGTATTATTTAAAGAAATACCAGCGTGTGAAGGAGGAGTGGCAGGCAGATTTCTATGATGCCTACGGCAGACACATGCTGACCTTTGAAAGCAGTGATGAGGAAACCATGGATGCCCTGAATGATGAGGATAAATTATATTCCCTCGTTGCGGAATGGTTGGATTTTGCCCTCATGATTAGCCCCGAAGACTAAAAGCGCTTCGCTTAAGTCGAAATTAAGAGCATATAAAACAGCCCTATGCGAAAGCATAGGGCTGTTTGTAATTTCGACTTAACGCTCTGCGTTATATAAAGGCTGAATCTCATTACGGTATACCTTCCGCCAGAACAGAATCGTAACCACCAGAGCGACACATTCTGCCAGAGGGAATGCAATCCACACTGCGTTCAATCCCCAGATTTTGGAGAAAATGAATGCCATGGGCAGCAGTACCGCAAGCTGACGCAGAATGGAAATAATCAGGCTGATCACGCCATGCCCCAAGGCCTGCATAACAGAGATAATGATAATATCAAAGCCTGCCAGAAGGAAGGAAAGGCTGATGATACGCAGGGCGGGAACCCCGATGGAAAGCATTTGCGCAGAGGCATTGAAGATTGCCAAAAGCTGCGGTGTGAAGGTCCAGAAAAGAATCATGCCGATAATCATAATGGAAACGGCATAGGTCACCGCAAGGCGCATGGTTTTCATCAGACGGTCGGGCTTTCTTGCGCCGTAGTTGAAGCCGATGATTGGCACCATGCCGTTGTTCAGGCCGAATACAGGCATGAAGATGAAGCTTTGCAGCTTGAAGTATACGCCGAATACGGCTGCTGCGGTTGAGGTAAAGCCAATCAAAATTTTATTCATGCCGAAGGTCATAATAGAGCCGATGGATGCCATGCAGATGGAAGGAATCCCGATGGCATAAATGCTCTTGACTGCGTGTGCCTGCAAATGATATTTCTTTGGATTGATGACAATATCATCGTTTTTCTTTTTATTGAAAAAGCACGCCAGAGATGCCGCACAAATCTGCCCGAACACAGTTGCGATAGCCGCACCACGCACCCCAAGCTTTGGTGCGCCGAACAGGCCGAAAATCAAAATGGGGTCCATAATGATATTCACAATGGCACCCAAGCCCTGTGTCAGCATGGTATAGAAGGTTCTGCCGGTTGCCTGCAGGATACGCTCAAAGCCAAACTGCAAAAAGATTGCTGTGGAAAGCAGACAGCAGATACGCAAATATTCCGTACCCAGACGCACAATTTCGGGATCATCTGTTTGCGCACGGAAGAAAAGATTGCTGCCCAGCAGACCGAAAATCGCAAAGAGAATCCCGCTGATGACATATAACGCCAAGCCGTTGTTGGCAATCAAATTGGCACGCTCCTGGTTTCTTTCCCCTAAGGAGCGGGAAACCAGTGCATTGATACCGACACCGGTGCCTGTGCCAATGGCAATCATCAGGTTTTGCGCAGGAAATGCAAGAGAAACCGCTGTTAAGGCATTTTCGCTGATTTGTGCAACAAACATACTGTCAACGATGTTATATAACGCCTGCACCAGCATAGAAATCATCATGGGCAATGCCATGGAAATCAATAGCTTATTGACGGGCATAACGCCCATTTTGTTTTCTTCCATTTTCCGAATTCCTCCTTTGTTTCGCTTTCAAACTGCTTTTTCATCAAAAAAAGAGTTTGCTGAATAAAAATTTATTCGCAAACTAACTATTTCTATTGTATGAAAAAGTGCAGGCACTGTCAAGCCAATTCGCCAAACTTTCGCAAGATATAGCAAAATAGAAAAAATAAGCCCCGAATTCGTCTGAATTCGGGGCAATATATGCAATGCTTCTGCCTGTTTTCTTATTTAATCTGTGCGCTGTCCTTCAGAAGAACGTCATGCGCGCCGCCTTCCACCAGAGAGGTTGTGGAAATAACGGTGATTTTCGCTTTTTCCTGCAATTCGGGAATGGAAAGCACACCACAGTTGCACATCGTGGATTTTACCTTTTTCAGGGAAAGCCCTACGTTGTCATGCAGGCTGCCGGCATAGGGAACATAGGAGTCAACGCCTTCCTCAAAGGAAAGCTTTGCATCGCCGCCCATGTCGTATCTCTGCCAGTTTCTCGCTCTTGCGGAGCCTTCACCCCAGTATTCCTTCATGTAGGAGCCGTTGATGTTCACCTTGTTTGTGGGGGATTCATCGAAGCGTGCGAAGTATCTGCCCAGCATGATGAAGTCTGCGCCCATTGCCAGTGCCAGTGTCATGTGGTAATCGTAAACGATACCGCCGTCGGAACAGATGGGAATATAAATACCGGTTTCCTTGTAGTAATCATCTCTTGCCTTTGCAACCTCGATGACAGCAGAGGCCTGTCCACGGCCGATACCCTTCTGCTCACGGGTAATGCAGATAGAACCGCCGCCGATACCGATTTTTACAAAGTCTGCGCCGCAGTCTGCCAGGAAACGGAAGCCCTCTGCATCCACTACGTTGCCTGCGCCAACCTTTACGGTGTCGCCGTAGGTTTCACGGATCCATTCCAGTGTATCCTTCTGCCATTCGCTGTAGCCCTCGGAGGAGTCGATGCACAGGATGTCTACGCCTGCCTCTACCAGAGCGGGGACTCTTTCCTTAAAGTCTCTTGTGTTGATGCCTGCGCCGACAACATAACGCTTGCTGGAATCCAGAAGCTCGTCCTTGTTTACCTTGTGGCTGTCATAGTCCTTACGGAATACCATGTATTCCAGTCTGCCTTCCGCATCTACGATGGGCAGCTGGTTGATTTTGTTGTCCCAGATGATGTTGTTTGCTTCCTTCAGTGTTGTGCCGGAGGGTGCCCAGATGAGCTGATCCATGGGTGTCATGAAATCCTTTACCTGCTCTGTGCCTTCCATGCGGCTCACGCGGTAGTCTCTGCTGGTTACCAGACCAACCAGCTTGCCCTGCGCTGTGCCGTCTGTGGTAACTGCAACGGTGGAGTGACCGGTTCTTGCCTTCAGCGCAAGAATATCGTTCAGTGTGCTTTCGGGGCTGATGTTGGAATCACTGATTACAAAGCCTGCCTTATAGGATTTTGCTCTTGCCACCATAGCCGCCTGACTTGCGATGGGCTGAGAGCCGAAGATGAAGGAAATGCCGCCTTCTTTCGCCAGAGCCACTGCCATCTTGTCATCGGATACTGCCTGCATCACTGCAGATACCAGAGGGATGTTCATTGTGAGCGCAGGTTCTTCCCCTTTTTTGAATTTAACAACGGGTGTTTTCAGGCTTACGTTATCCACCATGCACTGCTTGGAAGAATAGCCGGGTACCAGCAGAAATTCGCTGAAGGTTCTGGATGGTTCTGTGAAATAAATTGCCATTTTTCTTTCTCCTCCTATGATTCTTTTCCGATTTTGATATAGAATACGCCATTCTGATTGTATTTAATATGTTGAAAATGATTTTAACACTAAAAAGCCGCTCATTCAAGTGGACTTTCGGGATTTTTGACTTTTTGTGGATTTCGTCGGTTTTTTCGGGCAATTTCCGGCATTTTCGCACGTTTGTATACAGAGTACCCGAACGCCTTCTTTCTGGATATTCTGTTGACAAACTGCTTTCCTTGGAATAGTCTAATGAATGGACACAAAAACAAAAGAAAAAAGGAAAAGAGGGAGAAAGTTTTATGGAGAATACAAAGGGAAGCCGCCTTTTTGTGCGGATTCCGGCTTATGTCATCGGGCTTTTGATTATGACGCTTGGTGTGGCGATTTCGGTTAAGTCAAATCTGGGAGTTTCGCCCGTCAGCTCTATCCCCTATACCATCACCTGCGTGGTGGGCTTGGAAATGGGGAAAGCCACAATTCTGTTTCATGCTGTTCTGGTTCTGCTCCAGATTCTGCTACTGCGCAGAGCCTTTCAGGCAAAAAATTTATTGCAGATTTTTGCAGGGATTCTGTTCGGATATTTCACGACCTTCTGCAATTCGCTGATGGTGTTTTTCCCCGACCCGACAAATCTCATCGTGCGCCTTGCCATGATGCTGTTCAGTACGGGGCTGATTGCCTTCGGGCTGTTCTGGTATGTCCCTGCGGATATCATTCCGCTGGCAGGGGAGGGAGCAATGCTTGCCATCTCCAAGACCATTAAGAAGCCCTTCCCGACGGTTAAGATTGCCTTTGATGTGACCATGGTAGTCATTTCTCTTGTGACCTGTCTTATCTGCTTACATTCTCTCGGCAGTGTCGGCATCGGTACGATTGCCGCCGCCGTTCTGGTCGGTATGGAGCTGCGCTGGATTACAAAAAAATGCGGCGCACAAAGAGACGCGATTCTCGGTGTTACGAAAAAAGAAACAGCGCAGTCGCCGTTGCTTGCCATCATGAAGCAGGAGGTTTATACCGTTTCCGAAGAAACCTCTATCCGCGATGCCCTGCGCCTCATCACAGAAAAGAAAATCAGCGGCGTGCCTGTTACGGATGGAGATAAAAATTTAATCGGCTTCCTTTCCGATGGGGATATCCTGCGCTTTCTTGCGGATGTGGAGCCGCTGTTTATCAATGCCTCCGCCTTGCAGGAGCTGCCGAATTTCGAGGAACGCACAAAGGAGCTCATGGCAATGCAGGTAAGGGATATCGCGAAAAAACAGGTCATTTCCGTCGGCGCGGAAATGGAATTGGGCGAGGTCTGCCAGATTCTCACCGAAAACCATATCAAGAAAGCCCCCGTTCTGGAAAATGGCAAAATGATTGGCATTATCAATATGAGCAACATCACAAAATATGTCCTTCGGAAAATGATGTAAACAAAAAACGGGTGCTTCTTTTGAAGCATCCGTTTTTATTTGAAAGGGCTCGGGAAATGTCCCGTCTGTTTATTCCTCTGTCTAACCAAGTCAAAAACGCGGTTTCTGACTTAAATGCTTTAACGCCGTCTGTGCTACAATCCCAATCAGCACCCCCGTTACTACGCCCGAAACGAGCAGGAAGGGCAAATAATATGCCATCCGCACATTCTGCACCACAAGCGACGCAACCACAATCTGACCGACATTATGAAAAATACCGCCTGCAACGGAAACGCCGATCATGCTGAATTTCCCCGTTTTCTGCAAAAGCACCATCACTGCAAAGCTGCATAATGCCCCGGCCATGCTGTAGAGCATGCCGGCAAAGCCTGCAAACAGCAGTCCCGAAAGCAGCACACGAATCAGCGAAACAAAAAACGCGCTTTTCGCATCCATAAAATAAAGCATGATAATCACAATCACGTTTGCCAGCCCCAGCTTCACTCCGGGAATCGGCACAGGCACGGGAATCATGAACTCTACATAGCCCATCAGTATCGCCAGTGCGGCAAACAGCCCGTAATAAGGAATTTTTCTGTAGTTCATGTTTTTACATCACCACCGCATCAAAATCACCGGGTTTGTCCCCCGTAACGGTTACAACAAGCTTATGAGGCAGGCAGACGATGGTTTCGCCTGTTTTCCTGATTTTTTTATGCTCCACGCAAATCTGGTCGCGGCAGTCCGCCTCGCTTACGGTCACTTCCCCATCCTTCACGGTAATCACGTTGTAGCCGCCATCCGTATCAATGCGAATGCTGTCATCTTCGCCCAGAGGGAGAAATGCCTTGCTTTCTCCATCCACGGTAATTTCCACGCCCTTGCCTTTTTCCGCCCCTGCGGAATAGAAAAACCAGATGCCGCCGGCGATGATAAGTGCCCCTGCAACCAGAAGAAGATCTGTTTTTTTCATTTTTCTGCCGCCTTTCTGCGTCGGTCTCAAAAAATATCGAAAAGCTCCTGAAAAACTCTGCATATAAGAAAAAGGAAGCGAATTGCTTCCTTTTTCGAGTAGTAGGATTTTCATGAATATTGCAAAAATGCCCAGAACCGGAATCGAACCAGTGACACGTGGATTTTCAGTCCACTGCTCTACCAACTGAGCTATCTGGGCATAAAAGTGCATCTGTCTGACGCGAGATTTATCATATCATACAAAGCAGGGCTTGTCAACCACTTTTTTTACGGCTTTTCCTGCTTTTCTGCTAAAAAAAAGGGCGAAGCCTGCGCTTCGCCCGAAACAGTATCGAATTAGTCCTGTGTATAGGGCATCAGGGATACGTGTCTTGCTCTCTTGATTGCTGTTGTCAGCGCTCTCTGGTGCTTTGCACAGTTGCCTGTGATTCTTCTGGGAAGAATTTTGCCTCTTTCGGAAACATATCTTCTCAGCTTGCTGATATCCTTGTAATCAACTGTTGTTACTTTATCTGCACAGCACTGGCAAACGCGTTTTTTTCTGCGACCACGTTTTCTAATCATGATTCTAAGTCCTCCTTTTTCAAATTTTTAGAAGGGGAGATCATCATCTTCGATGCTTTCATCAATGGGATAGAAGCCATCGGAAGGGGCAGTCTGCTTGGGCGCGGGTGCGGCTGCAGCCGGTGCTGCATCTTTGTGGCTTTCAAAGGAAGCCTTGCTTTCCGCAAAGTATTGTTCCTCAACCACAACATCCGTACTCCAGCGTTTTTTGCCCTCGTTATCATCCCAGCTGCGTACCTGCAGCCGACCGATAATGCTGACCATCTGACCTTTTTTGAAGTATTTTTCCGCAAACTCACCGGCTTTGCCGAATGCAACGCATCCGATGAAGTCGGCATCCTGCTCGCCTTGACGTTTGAAACGGCGGTTGACCGCCAAAGTGTATCTGGCAACGGCTAAGGGCTCGGCTCCTTGGGAATATCTCACCTCAGGATCTCTTACCAGTCGTCCCATCAAAATCACTTTGTTCATAATCTTACCTCCTTCAATCCGCTTGATTAAGCGTCCTTACGGATGATCAGGTAACGCAGAACGTTTTCCATAATACGCATACGAGCTTCGATTTCTGCGGGTGCAGCAGCGGGTGCTTCGAATGTTGTGAAGCTGTAGAAACCTTCGTTTACCTTTGCGATTTCGTAAGCGAGCTTTCTTTTGCCCCAGTCATCAACCTTTTCGATTTTTGCACCGAATCTTTCCAGTGTAGCCTGTACCTTTGCTACCTCTGCTGCTCTGCCTTCTTCGTCCAGTGCGGGACTTAAAACCAGCGCCAATTCGTATTTGTTCATGTGGGTTACACCTCCTTTTGGACTAATGGCCCTTCTTCTGTGAGAAGAGCAAGGATTATTCATATCTGTCGGCAAACTGACCGACACTAAAACAGATTACCATAGAGAGCGGGAAAACGCAAGGTTTTTTTTCGTTTTTTCCCGATTTTATTTGATTTCGTCCTCCGCATCATAGCGTTTTCCAGTCTTTCTGCTCGTTTTTCCTCCGCATGGGAAAAAAGATACCACACAGCAAGGAACAGAACAATAAAGACCACAGGGGGCAGCAGGGAAGAAAAATTCCCGTTTGCAATTTCGCTTCTGCGCAGGAAAAACGGAATCAGCAGCAGCAAAAGCAGCAGGGGAGTGGCGCGCTTGCGGCTGTCCTTTCCTGTCCCCAGAACCACCTCCGTCTGGCGGATGCGCACCGCCTGATATACAGGCGCAAGAATCATAAGGATATATTCTGTCATGCACTGCGCAAGATCCATGTGGAAATACAATGTCTTTATACAGAAGGAGAGAACGACCACACACAGCATAATCCGCATCAGTTCGGCATAAATGCGGTTTCTGACCTGCAAGGTTCTCTCGTCTTGGTATTGTTTCATAATAAAAGCCTCCGTTTCGTTTTTATTCCTCCCAGAATAACTCATCCAGCGTTCTGTCAAGTGCTTTGCAGATGGCAATGCAGAGATTGAGCGTCGGGTTGTAGTTCCCTGCTTCAATCATGCCAATGGTCTGGCGCGTTACGCCGACCAACTGAGCAAGCTGTTCCTGAGAGAGGTCCTTCGCGGCTCTTGCCGCCTTTAATTTCAGATTTTTCAAAGCATCACTCCTAAATGGTGTTTTTCGGATATCCTCGGGAGTGCTTTCCGGAGAACACTCCTTATGCTTCAGTTATACAGCATATCCTTCTTAATGTCAATTATATATTGCATTTAATATAAAATAATTTGCAGAAAAAACGAAACAGAGGTGTTTTTTATACAGAAAAACGGCTTATTTTTTTCGCTCCATGGCATAATTGTTCCAATGGGAATCTGCTTCCTCGAAATATTCTGTTACCAGAAAGCCGAGCCGCTCATAGCAGCGGATGGCAGGCAGATTGAAGCAGTATACACGCAGGGAAAGTCGCTCCAGCTCCGTTTCGGCAAAGACTTTTTCGCAAAGGGCGGAAAGCGCTCTGTGTGCAAGTCCTTTTCCTCTCGCCTCCTCTGCGAACAGTACGCGGCAGATGCGCCCCGTTTTTTGGACAGGGTCGATATCGCAAAGCTCCATCGTGCCGATAGGAACTTCGTTTTCGTATGCCATGAAAACCGTAACGCCGTCCTTGGCAGACTGACGCATGAGCTGCTCCTTCGTCAAGGGATAGCGGTAGGCAGCTGTGCCTGCCCATTGGAACAGAAAAGCCTCGTCCTTGCCTGCGTTCCAGCGCAGAATGGCATCATAATCGGGGGTGGGTTTTATAGTCAGCATGGAAATCCTCCTTTGGGTTGATTTGCGTTGGGTTGGTTCGTGTTGCGGTGCGCCTTCTGTTGTGGCGTGGTGCGCCTTTTTATGTTACAATCAGTATATCACGAAAGAAAAAAGGAGAAAACAAAATGCTGACAAAAGTTTATAACGAACCCCGTATTTTTCAGATAGATGTCCCCCTGCCCGATAACCCTCTGCGGAATCTCAACTGCTATGTGGTGCAGGATGGCGGCGAAACCCTTATTATTGATACAGGCTTTAACCGCCCCGAATGTCGGGAAGCGCTTCTGGAAGGGCTTGCAGAGCTGGATGCGAATTGGGAGAAAACGAACCTTTTCCTTACCCATCTGCACTCTGACCATACAGGTCTGGCCCCTACCCTGATGGAGGATAAGCCGGGCAAAATCTATATCAGTGCAACCGATCATCGGATTCTGTGGGAGCACATGAAGGGCGCACGTTGGCAGGAAACGGATGAACTTTTTCATCGGGAGGGCTTCACGAGAGAGCAGCTTGCAGAGCTGCGGCTTTCAAACCCTGCGCGTGGTCTGGAGCCAACCCGTTATTTTGAAGCGGAGCATGTTGCGGATGGGGATGAAATTACTGTCGGCAGATGGAAATTCACCTGTGTGTCCGTTCCTGGGCACACACCGGGACAGATGTGTCTGTACTGCGCGGAGAAAAAGCTGATGTTCACCGCAGATCATATTTTGTTTGATATTACGCCGAATATTACTCAGTGGAAGGACATGCGCGATGCACTGGGGAATTATCTGGACAGCCTTGTCAAAATCCGCGGCTATGCAATGGAAACGGCATTGCCTGCCCATCGGAAAAACGAAATGGATGTATACGTCCGCATTAACCAGATTGTGGAGCATCATCTGACGCGGCTTTGCGAAACGGTCAACGCACTGGAGGCACAGCCGAACAGCCATGCAACAGCGATTGCGGCGCACTTGAAATGGTCGATGCGCGGCAAAACATGGGAGGAGTTCCCCTTGTCGCAGCGGTGGTTCGCCGTGGGGGAAACCATTGCGCATCTGGAATATCTGATGGAGCGCGGTCTGGCAAAGCGAGAGGAGGGCGGCGCGCAAAGAGCCTATCGGCTGACAGTCTCCGCGGCGGAATGTAAGGAAGAATTGAACAAAATCTGGGAGAATTACCGTTAAACCCTTGCAGGGCTTTGCCCCTGCACCCTACAAGCCTTTGAAAAGGCTTGACCGAAACTTTTTATTTGCCTGCGGCGCAGTTGCAGAAGCGTATGCTTCTGCGAATGGGGGTACAGGGGAATCATTCCCCTGTCAGGGTGTGGGACAGAGTCCCACAGAGAAGGAGAAATCGTATGGATATTATAAGGAAATTACGGGAAGAATTTGGAATAACGCAGAGTCAGGCGGAAAATACCGTAAGGCTGCTGGATGAGGGCAACACCGTCCCCTTTATCGCCCGCTACCGCAAGGAAATGACAGGCTCTCTGGATGACCAGATTATTCGGCAGCTTTCCGAGCGGCTGACAGCCCTCCGCAATCTGGAGGACAGGCGGACACAGGTGCGGACAGCTATTGCCGAGCAGGGCAGGCTGACAGATGCACTTGCGGCAAAGCTGGATGCCGCCCAAACACAGACGGAAATCGAGGATATCTACCGCCCGTTTCGCCCGAAACGCCGCACCAGAGCGTCGATTGCGAAGGAGAAGGGCTTACAGCCTTTAGCGGATATTATCTGGGGGCAGAAGCTCATCGGTACGCCGGAGGAAGCGGCAAAAGCCTTTGTGGACAGTGGACAGGGAGTGGACACCGTTTTGGACGCAATAAATGGCGCAATGGACATCCTTGCGGAGCAGATTTCGGATGATGCCGATTTACGAAAATTGCTGCGCGAGGAAACGATAAAATGCGGCGCGATTGTTTCCAAAAAAACGAAGGACGAACCCTCCGTCTACGAAATGTATTATGACTATCGGGAGCCGCTCAAAAAAGCGGCGGGGCATCGCGTTCTGGCAATGAACCGCGGCGAGAAGGAGGGCTTCCTTTCTGTGAAAATCGAAGGGGAGGAGGAAAAGCTGCTGCAAAGGATGGAGAGAAGGCTCATCCGCAGAAGCAGTGATACCGCCGATATTCTGCGCGGGGTTATCGCGGATAGCTACAAACGGCTGATTGCGCCCTCGCTGGAGCGCGAAATTCGCAATGACCTGACGGAAAAAGCGGAGGAAGCCGCCATTGGCGTGTTTCGGGAAAACCTCAGACAGCTTTTATTGCAGCCGCCCATCAGCGGAAAGGTTGTGCTTGCGCTTGACCCTGCATACCGCACAGGCTGTAAGATTGCGGTGATTGATACAACGGGCAAGCCCTTGGAAACCACTGTGGTTTATCCCACGCCGCCGCAGAACAAAACCGCTGAGGCGGAGAAAAAGCTGCTCGCGCTGATTGAGAAATACGGCGTGGATTTAATCTCCATCGGCAACGGCACAGCCTCCAGGGAATCGGAGCTTTTTGTGGCGGAAATGTTGAAAAAAACAAAGCGCAGGGTGCAGTATATCATTGCGAATGAGGCAGGGGCATCGGTGTATTCCGCATCCAAGCTGGGCGCGGAGGAATTTCCCGATTATGATGTTTCGCTGCGGAGCGCGGTTTCCATCGGCAGAAGAATCCAAGACCCTTTGGCGGAACTGGTGAAAATCGACCCGAAATCCATCGGTGTGGGACAATATCAGCATGATATGAACCAAAAGCGTCTCGGCGAGGCACTCGGCGGCGTGGTGGAGGATTGTGTAAACAGCGTCGGGGTGGATTTGAATACGGCAAGCCCGGCTCTGCTTTCCTATGTGGCAGGCATTCACGCAACAGTAGCGAAAAATATCCTCAAATATCGGGAGGAGCATGGGAAATTTACTGCCAGAAGGGAGCTTTTAAAGGTAGCAAAGCTTGGCCCGAAGGCATACGAGCAGTGCGCCGGCTTTTTGCGGCTGCCCGAAAGCGAAATGCCACTGGACAGAACAGGCGTGCATCCTGAAAGCTATGCGGCGGCGGAGGGCTTGCTTGCGTTGTGCGGCTATGGCTTGGCAGATGTTGCGGCAAAGAGGGTCGGCGGTCTGGCGAAGAAAATCAAATCTCCCGAAAAAACAGCGGCAGAGCTGGGAATCGGTGTGCCGACCTTGGAGGATATCATGCGTGAACTGGAAAAGCCGGGACGAGATCCCCGTGAGGATGCGCCTGCGCCCGTGCTCCGCAGTGATGTGCTTTCCATGGAGGATTTGCAGGAGGGCATGGTGCTGACGGGAACGGTGCGAAATGTGATTGATTTCGGTGTGTTTGTGGATATTGGGGTGCATCAGGATGGCTTGGTGCATATTTCCCAGATTTGCGATAGATTCATCAAGCATCCCTTGGAGGCTGTGCGGCTGGGGGATGTGGTGCGAGTGAAGGTGCTGTCGGTGGATTTGCAGAAAAAGCGGATAGCGTTGACGATGAAGGGGATTTGAGAAGGGGAGAATTAGCGGCGCAAGCGCCGATTGGGCGCAGTCGCGCAAAGAATAGCAGTGCTTCGCACTGGTTGAGCGCAGTTGCGCAAAATATTTCTTGGACAAGATTAGTTGTTCGCCCGTTTGGAACTTTCTCGGCGAAACAAGGGCTTTCTTCCTTACTTTTTATGCTAAAAAGTAACAAAAACCCGGGACCCCTCCTCAATGGGTCCCGGACCCCCACAGGAGGTCCAAGAGGAACGAGGTTCCCCTTGGATATCCCCTCCCCACTAGCCCCTTCGGGCAGTATAAAGTGCCTTTCCGGCATAGCTTGCTTTCCGTCCTTCGGGCAGGCTATTTTGAATTTTTCAATCCTTTGTAGGCTGCAAATAAATCTTCCAGTAATTCTTGAAATTCCGTTTGAAATATAATCATCTGGTCACTGATGTATGCGGAACCTTCTGTGTATTGCTTATTCAGTACTTCCTCGTTCTGCCACAAAGCATCTTTTAACAAGCATACCAAGGCACAGATGGAATCATATCTATAGCACATTTGTTCTAATTTTCTCAGGTTACAATGCAATTCTTCCAAATCAGGCACCTCCGTTTTCTTTAAAAGCATAACAGAAAATGACTTGATTTTTCTGAAAAGCTACAATTTTGTTGCATAAAATATTTGCAGGCGCATCTGCGCCGCTTTTCTCTATACCCTTTCGGGTCTGTGGGGAAGGGTTTGGAAAGGGAAACCTTGTTGCCCTTTCCTCGGTTGCGGAGGTTTGGAACCCATAGCGAAACGGGTTCCAAGTTTTTGTTACTTTTTAGCATAAAAAGTAAGGAAGAAAGCCTTAGTTTCGCCGAGAAGGTTCTAAACGGGCGCAGCACTGATGTTGTCCAAGCAAAACTTTTGCGCGACTGCGCCCAATCGGCGCTTGCGCCGCTGCTTTTTCTTACCCACGAGAGGTGATTCCCCTGCGCCTATCAAAAAAGGAGCTTTTCAGCTCCTTTTTTGTAAATTCTCTTAAAACAGTTTTTCTACATCCTCCGTGGTTTTTGCAATATAATCCGCGCCATGCGCCTCAAACTCATCCCTGTCCCCATAGCCGTACTCCACAGCAATGCAGGGAATCCCGATGGCATGTGCGCCCTCGATATCGAATTTTCTGTCCCCAATCATGATGACATCGTCCTTCTTCGCCTGCATGGTCTCCAGCACATAATCAATGACCTTCGCCTTATTGTCCCTGCCGACCTCTCTCCTGTCACCGCCGATGACCTCAAAATAGTCCGCAATTTCAAAATGCTCCAGAATCCGCACTGCCAAGTCCTCTTTTTTCGAGGTTGCAACAGCAAGGCGTTTTCCCTTTTTTCGCAGTGCCTGCAACAGCTCTACCACGCCGGGGAACACGCTGTTTTCAAACAGCCCAATCGTTGCATAGCGTTCGCGGAAGATGGCAACGGCTTTTTCCGCCATTTCCTGCGCCATGCCGAATTCCTTCGTAAAGGACTGTATCAGCGGCGGCCCTACGATAAAATGCAGCTCCTCCGCAGACCAGATGCGCTGTCCCATTTTTTCCTGCATATACTGCGTGGAACGGATGATGCCTTCCTCAGAATCGGTCAATGTGCCGTCCAGATCGAAGAGGATGATGCTTTGCTTCAATGTATCCATATCAATTTCTCCTTGTTTTTTGCTCTGTAACCTGCATTATTCTAGCAGAAATCAATCGGAACTGCAATGCCCTACGCCAATTCTCCTTTCTTTGCCAGAAGCAAGCTGACCTCCTCGAAAAAACACCCCAAGGCTGCCCAAAGCGGCGCGTAATCCAGACGGATTAACCCCAGAACGGAAAGGGGATTGTTCCCATAATCCCAGGGGCAAACGCCTGTTGCCAGACGAATCAGCCCTCCTGCGGCAAATTCCACCAGAAAGATGGTCACGCTGTATAGCCCAAGCCTCTGCCAAAGCGGACAGCTTTTCCGTACCGCCAGAAATAGAGGCGAAGCAAACGCCGCCGCACCGTAAATGGGAAACATCCATAAATATGTTTTCGCTGTGAGTGCGCCATCTCCCAGAAGCAGGGAATGGAATCCCGTCCAGAGGATTTCGATGCACCAGCCTAAGCAGCCGAATATTAGAAATCTTTTTGTCATAATTTTAATATGGCAGAATCGGTTCGTTTTATTTTAGCAAAAACTGTTTTTCAAGCTGAAATCCGCTTTCGCCTACTGCTCCGTTAGCACGCTTGCGAGTGCTTTTGCCAACGGTTCCATAGCATTCCATATTTCCGCCTTCGTATTTGTCTGCGCGCCGACCTCAATCAGTGTAGAACGCGGCAGCATGTGCAGGCTGAACCGATACGCATTGAGATAAATTTTGCGGCTGAAGCCGGGGTAAAGCGCATCCGCCGCCTTTTTCATCTGTAGGCTGAAGGCAAGATTTTCCTTTAAATACGGGTTCTCCAAGCCGCTGATTGCCTGCGTTGTGCCGTTTTTATTCAGGCGGCAAAGCCCATTGAAAAACATCACCTGCGCGCAGGGCTTGCCGTTTACGTTCGTCACAAGCCGTGTGCTGTCCCCCACGCCGTCCCGATGCAGGTCGATGCAGACCTCAATGGAAGGATGCTCCGCCAGAATTTTACGAATCGGCGGCTCCATTCGCTCGTATGCCCCTGTGATTTGCCCCTTGCCGTTCACCATGTCATATTGCCCGTCATCATGCAGTACCCCGATGCCATATTCCTCCTCCAGAATCCGCTTCAGCTCCTCTCCTGCGCCCCAGATGCCCTCGGAAAGTCCCTTGCTCATGTCGCTGTCGGCAAAGCCTTCGTGGGCATGGGTGTGAAAAATCAATATTTTTGGCTCCTTCGTGGTCTTTTTTATGCTAAAATCAAGCCCCAATGCTTCTTCTGCGTCAATGTCCGAGGGAAGCAGAGCTGTACGGCTGTCAATGATGTAATAGCTGCTTCTGAGGTAGGAAAAATCCCTGAGCCTTGCCATCTCCTCTGCGGAAACAGAAAGCGTGCGTCCGCCCTTGGTGACGGCAGGTGTTTGGGAAAATTCCACATCCTTCGTACCGAAAACCTTTGCGGAAAGCGATTCTGTCTTTTCTGTGTAAGGGAGGAAGGAAGCCGCAGCTTGTCCCGGCAGAACCTCCGCCATGGCAAATGCGCCGCCCCCCATGCCGAAGAAGAAGGGCAGTGCCAGCAGAAAAAGTACCAGACCTGCCAGATTTAAGGCTCCTTTGTTCTTTTTTTGCACGATAGCTGCCTCCTTTCCTCTTGCTATTCTATGAGAAAGGGGCGGAAAACAGAACGAAAGGCGAGCCTTGCAATTCCCCCTTGCGGCTTTTATAATGAAAGGAAAAACGGAAGGAGAGAACGGCATGACAGAAGTGGTAGCGGCACTCATTTGGAACGGAAATAAATTTCTTGCCTGTCAGCGTCCTGCAAATAAAGCAAGAGGGCTTTTGTGGGAATTTGTCGGCGGCAAGGTGGAGCAGGGAGAGACAAAGGAAGCGGCGCTCATCCGCGAATGTCGGGAGGAGCTCGGCATTACGGTCGCAGTCGGCGCGGTTTTCATGGAGGTTGTGCATGAATACCCCGATTTGACCGTCCATCTGACGCTCTTTCATGCGAAAATCGCAGAGGGCGAGCCGCAGAAGCTGGAGCATCACGATATCCGCTGGATCACCACAAAGGAGATTGATGCTTACCCCTTCTGCCCTGCGGATGTGGAAATCCTGAAAAAATTAAAGAAATACAGACTGTAAAATCATTTTTATACCGCGGAAGGGTTTGGGAAACCGAAGGTTGCCCAAATGGAATCCGCAGAGGGGGCTTTGCCCACTCGAGGAAAACTGTGCGTTTCAAGGTTTACCGCCGGAACGCATCAGTTTATTCTTCTGTTCAAACAAGTTGAAAACCTGTTTTCAACTTATTTCAACGGCAGTGCCACCTGTGTGATAAACTTGTGTGGGTCCTTATGCTGCGGCGGCCCCTCCAGATAGGTGTTCCGCACCATACCGCGCGGCTCTAAGCCGTTTTCCTTGGCATATTCCAAAAGCTTTTGCACCACGTCATACATCTCCTCATACGCCCCGTGGTGATAAATGCAGAGCGCAGGCATAGACTCTGTCCATTCGACAAATTCCCCCTCGCTTTCGGGCGGAATCGCCACGCAGAAGGAAACCTCTGCCTTTGCGGTGATAGGGTATTCTGTGAAGTACATCCGCCGCGTGGTATCTGTTCCGTAGGCATGCATGGCTTCTAAGGCGGTATTCCGCAGTGCCACCGTTCGCTCTGCAATCGTTTCGCTGTGATAGCTGCGGCGGTAGATGCGCTGTCGCTCCAGTCGGATGGTCTTAATCTGTGCTTCGCCTGTCTGTACCCGTTCATATAGCTTCTCGATGTTCAGATTCAGCTCATCGCGCAGCTTTTCCAGACGGCGAATCAGCGGCAGAATATCGGAGGAATCGTTGAAATATGCGCGGATTTCATCCAGAGAAAGCCCCAGATTCTGAAAGATGCGGATGCTGCGCAGCTTCGTGAAGCTGTCGATGGTATAGTAGCGGTTGCCGGTAGTGCCTTCCTTGATATCCGGCTGAATCAGTCCGCGCTGCTCATAGTTGAGAATGATGCGGCGTGTCACACCGAGTGCTTTTGCAATTTCGCCAATCGAAAATAAATTTTTCTCTTTTTTCATAAAAGGTACCCCCAAAAATGCAGAAAAGGACTTGTATCGTACATCGGTGTACGATGTATACTAGCATTATACAAAGTGCTTCGCCAAAAATGCAAGAGAAAATGGAGCTTTATAGAAAAGAAGCCTGTAGAATCGTGGAAAGTAAGAAATAGAAGTGGTTTCCTTTCGGAACAAAGAGGTTCCTGTTCGGGTATAATTTTGGCAGCCGTTTGTTTTTATGGGCAGCTTTGTGGACGGAAAAGGGGAAGGGTGCCGATGGAGCGGAAATCAGCATCGGCGCATAAAAAAGCCCTCTCGGTGAGAACCGAGAGGGCTTTCTGTCGTCCAAAATTCAATTCCAATCGGTCCGAAATCCATTAAAACCCATAAGTAACGGAGATATTCGCGGTAATTTCAATTTTGCCGTAGCTGATGGTTGTGCCGAGACCGCCGTCTGCCACAGCATCCTCTGTTGCCATCATGCTGCTCTTTGCATTGGAATCGGTATTCATATAATAGTAATT
Source organism: Clostridium sp. MCC345 (assembly GCF_018785345.1). Classification (NCBI taxonomy): domain Bacteria; kingdom Bacillati; phylum Bacillota; class Clostridia; order Eubacteriales; family Clostridiaceae; genus Clostridium; species Clostridium sp. MCC345. Next base: position 59,166 of record NZ_WQPP01000032.1, on the reverse strand, counting down.
TCTGGAAATCTCGCTGACATTTTTCACGGCACCCAGAGGCTTGCCGTATGCCTGTGCGATTGCGGCTGCGGATTTTTCTGCATTTTTCACAGCTGCCTGCAATGCCTGCCCGTAATATTTGCTCTGGTCTGCGATGGAGAAGGAAACGCCGTTTGTGCCGGTTGCGCCTGCCTGCAATGCCGCATCAATATATTTGCCTGTGTTGTTGATGTCCTTTGTTTTCACCTGCAAATGGGTTTCTGCATGGTAGCCTGTGATGGTGCGCTTGCCTGTTTCGTCATTGTAACGATAGGTGGGGTATACGGAGGTATACGCCGTTACGATATCGTCCTTTTTTACATTCAGGTCGGTCATGGCTTTTGTCACTGCCGCGGTAATGCGGTTGTTTTCCTTCTGTGCCGCCTGTGCTGCTTTGCCGTCCGTGCTGATTTCAAGGGAGATATCCGCTGTATCGGGGTCTGCCTGCACCACACCTGTACCGTTTACGTTGATTTCGCCTTCAGCCGCATACGCCATGCACGCCGCCCCGATGGATAATACTGCCGTCGCCGCACATACGACCAATCCTCTTGCCCATTTCTTCATAATACATACACTCCTTTCAAATATCGAATATTGGTTTTTTATTGGACGAGGGAAAATGAAAATAGTTCCGTTGTTTTTCGTTTTTTTGAAAATTTTCCGAAAAATTCATAGGGCAAAATATAATATTATGTAAATCAATACGAGAGGAATATGGAATAAAATTGTAGGAAATACAAAGCTTTTTCAATGAAGAATTCTCACCATTTCCTTATCAAAATAATTATGTTAAGTTTTTGTTAATATTAGCACTCGCCTCTTGACAGTGCTAATATCCGGTGCTATATTGTACTCGAACAAAAGAGAGAGAGAAAAATCAAGAAGATATCTTCTCTTGTTCTCAATCAACACATCGGATTTGAACCGATTGTGCAAATCAATTTTTAAGTATCTTTTGAAAGGAGATATGACTTATGATGATGCATAATTATTTGGGCGACAACTTATTTGATGAAGATTGGGCAGATACTCCACTGATGAGAGAGTACTTCGGGAAAGGCAATTTCCTGTATGGCAAGCACGCAAAACATCTGCTGCGTACCGATGTAAGAGAAACAGAAGATGCGATTGAGGCAGACATTGACCTGCCCGGCTTCAAGAAAGACGAAATTCAGGTACATCTGGAAAATGGCTATCTGACCGTTTCCGCAGAAAAGCATGCCGATAAACAGGCAGGCAAGGGCAAATACCTGCGTCAGGAACGGTATTCCGGCACAGTCAGCCGTACCTTCTATGTAGGCGATGCTTTGAAACCCGATGATGTCAAGGCAAAATATGAGGACGGTGTTCTGGTAGTCAGCCTGTCCAAGAAGGCTCCCGAAGCAATCGAACAGAGAAGCCAGATTGCGATTGAAGGCTAACGCTTAAGTCGAAATCAGCTACATAACGAAAGCCCCTATCCGAATGGATAGGGGCTTTTTTTTAGCTTAATTTTTAATCTTTTTCAAATTCACATGCAATCGGCTGCTCATCCACAATCAGAATAATCCGATGCTCGCCCTTGCCGATTGTGCCGCAAAGCCCCTTCCACTCCACTGTTGTTTCCAGAGATTCGCCTGCGGGCAGGGTTTCCGTTTCGTCCCGTTTCCATTGGGACACCCTTGTGCCGATGTTTTCCTTCCAAACATCACCCTTCTTCGTTTCCAGATGATATTCCGCAGGATCAAATTCCACAGCCCTGTTGGAATCGTTTTTCAGAACAAAGGTAGCCTTGGATGCCTTCAGCGTATCCTCCTTCAGGGTCAGCGTTACGCCGTCAATGGTATTCACCTTGTCAAAAACCGTTGTATCATCATTGCCGCAGCCAACCAGCAGCAGTGTCAGAATTGCAAGCAGTGCAAAAATTCTTTTTTTCATGTTATGTCCATCCCTTTCTTGTCTGTTTCATTGTCTGATAAAAAGTATAGCATATCCTTCAGACGTTCAACAAGTCAAAATCCTGTTTTCGGCGTATCTTTTATGCGTCATATTTTCTGATGACAGCAATACCGATGGGGGTAGGCCCTGTATGCACGCCAATCGTGCAGCCGATGTGATACTGCTCCACCTCGCCCTGAAAGCCAAGCTGCCGCATTTCCTTGACCACCTCCGCATAAAGGGCATTGAATTCCTCTTTATCATAGCCATAGCCTGTGCAGATGCGGTAATCGTTGATATTCTTATCCTTGAAAAATCGCTTGGTATCGTCAATAAAGCGCTGCAGGGATTTTTTTCTGCTGCGCACAATGCCTGCCGCCTGCAGCTCCCCTTCATAAAGCTGAATCATGGGCTTGATTTTCAGCATGCTTGCCACCTGAATCATCGCCTTGCCCACGCGTCCGCCCTTTTGCAGATAGGAAAGGTCTGCAGTGGTAAAGAAAATACGGGAGGTCATTTTCAGCGTTTCGATGCGCTTTGCCGCTTCCTCCAGCGTCAGTCCGTCCTCCGCCATTCTTGCCGCCTCTGTCACCAGAAGCCCCTCCTGTACCGTCGCGGAATAGCTGTCAACTACGATGATTTTGCAGGCAGGGTATTCCTCCATCAGCTCCTCCGCAATCAGCGTAATGCTCTGATAGGAACTGCTGAATTTTGCAGTCAAGTTGAAATAAAGCACCTGCTCGCCTGCCTTTGCATAGGGCAGAAAGAAATGATAAAGATCCACCTGCGTGGGGGTGGAGGTTTTTGGATAAACGCCGGGATTTTCCGCCATTTCCCTGTAAAATTCCTCCGCGGTGATTTCTACACGGTCTTTTTTATAATGCACGCCATCCATGGAAACATAATATGGAATGATGCCGATGTGGTATCGTTCCTCCTGCTCCTTTGTGATGTCGCAGGAGCTGTCGCTGAGCACACGAAATTTCATAAAAATCAAGCCTCCGATAAGTGTAGGTTATAGTAAAATAAGGTTTGGTAAGGGTTTCGTAGGGATTTTGCCGGAAAAATGAGAAAAATTCCCCTTTTGGCTTGCCCCTTCTTGGTACTTTCTTCTAGTTTCATTTATAATTGTAACCCATATTAGCATACTATTTTCCGATTTACCAGAGAAAGATTAGTTTTACTTTAAAAATAATTGACTTATAATTAGTTTTATATTAAAATCAATTCATATTGCACAAAGAGAAGGGATTTCGGGGAGAGGAGCAAAAAAATGGAGGCTGTTACAGGTAAGGCTATCGTGACCAGCATGATGCGTTTGGCTACGGAAATGTCCAGCTGGAATAAAGCGTATGCCACAGAGGGTAAGGTTGCCAAGAGGATAGAGGAGCTGGGGCTGACACCGCATCAGGCGCAGATGCTTGGTTTTTTATACAGTAATCCGGAATTGGATACGGTGTCGGCTTTATCCGCGCGGCTGCATGTCAGCAAGGGCAGTCTGTCCTTAATGCTTTCCAAGCTGGAGGCAGGCGGCTTTGTGCAGAAAAAAGCGGCGAAGGATGGCGATGACGGCAGAAAGATTTATATTTCTCTGACGGCGAAGGGCGAATCGGCAGTTCAGGAAATGGTAGAGCTTCTGGCAGAAACGGCTGCGGTTGTGTTTGACTGTATGGATGCGCATCGGCGTATGCAGATTTATACAAAAGTACAGGAATTATTGGAATTATTCAATACAGGAGGATGGAAAGAATGAAAAAGCGTATTTTGATTGCACTTGCGCTGTGCATGGCACTTGGCACAGCTTGCGGCAAGAAAGAGGTAGAGGAGGAAAAGACCCTGCGCTCCGTTGAGGTAACAACGGTCGGTAAGGGGGATATTGCAAGCGAATTTTCCTATACCGGTAAGGCAGCCCCTGCGAAGGAGGTTTCCGTTGTGCCTACCGTTCCCGGCAAGGTGCTGAGCTTCAATTATGATGTTGGCGATAAGGTTGGTCAGGGCGCGGTTCTCTTTACCGTAGACAGCACCGATTTGCAAAATAACATGCGCTCTCTGCAGGCAAGCTACAATGCCGCAAAGCTGGGACGCGATAATGCAAAAAGTACATACGACAGCAATAAACTCCTGTATGATGAGGAGATTATCTCCAAAAATGAATTTGATCAGATTAAATATGCGTATGAATCCGCGGATGCACAGCTTGCCTCCATTCAGGTGCAGATGGATAACCTGAAAAAGAATATCAGCGACTGCACCGTTACCTCTCCCATGACGGGTGTCATTGCGACCAGAGGGGTAGAGAAGGGCAGCTTTGCCTCTCAGGCAGCCCCTGCATATACGGTTATGGATTTGTCTACCATCAAGGTTGAGGTCAGCGTTTCCGAACAGGTGCTCAATACCATTCAGGTTGGCGATAAAGTATCCGTCCTTATGACAGCAGCATCCGAAACACCGCTGACAGGCACGGTTGCAACGATTGCCCCTGCCGCAGAGCAGACAGGCATGTATACCGTAAAGGTGGAGCTGGATAATAAGGACGGCAAAATCAAATCCGGCATGATGGCAGAGGTTTCCTTTACCATGGCAGCCTCCGATGATACCATCCTTCTGCCCAGAAATGCAGTCATTGAAAAGGATAACGAAACCTATGTTTATGTCATCAATAACGGCAAGGCGAAAAAGACAGCAGTTGAGCTGGGTATCGAAGCAGAGGATACCATCGAAATCAAAAGCGGGCTGAAAAAGGGCGATAATGTTGTAACCAAAGGGCAGACCTACCTTTCTGATGGCGAGGAGGTTACGATTGCCAATACCGCTGCTAAAACAAAAGAAAAAACAAAAACAACAGAAAAGGGGGAATAAAATAAATGTTCTCCAAGCTTTGTATCAGAAAGCCCGTAACGACTATTATGGTAACGCTGATGGTATTTATCGCGGGTATCGTTTCTTATTTTAATCTGGATCAGGCATTGATGCCCGATATGGATTTGCCTATTGCCGTTGTTATGACAACCTATGTGGGCGCATCCCCTGAGGAAATCGAGGAGCTTATTTCCAAGCCTATGGAGGAAAGCCTTGGCTCCATCGCAAATGTGGATACGGTTACCTCCTATTCCTCAACCAACTCGTCCATGGTGCTGCTGCAGTTTGTGGACGGTACGGATATCGACATGGCTGCGGTGGATATGCGAGATAAAATCGACCAGATGAAGTCCACTCTGCCCGATGCCGCAGGCGACCCTATGGTGATTAAAATGGATATCAATGCCATGCCAATCACCATCGGCGTAAAGGCGGAAAATATGGATTTGAAGTCCTTGAATGACCTTCTGGAGGATAACGTAGCCAATCGTTTGGAGCGTATCGAGGGCGTTGCCTCTGTCAGCCTTTCCGGCGGTATCACCAATGAGGTGCGCATTACCGTTGACCCTGTCAAGCTGGCGGGCTACGGACTGACAACCTCTACGCTTTCCGGTCTGCTGGCGGCAGAAAACATGAACCTGCCTTCCGGTGACCTGACACAGGGCAACACAACCGTTGCCGTGCGTACCATCGGTGAATTTACTTCCGTGCAGGAAATCAATAATTTGCCGATTCCCACCTCTACCGGCGCAGTTATTCATCTGAGTGACGTTGCAAGGGTTGAGCAGGTCGAAGCGGATAGAGATTCCTTCACCTATATCAACGGTGAAAAGGGGATTCTGCTTTCTGTGGATAAGCAGTCCACGGCAAATCTGGTTAAGGTCAGCCAGTCCCTGAAGGACGAAATTGCAAAATTACAGCGGGATTATCCCGAACTGGAAATTGATATGCTGTCCGATACCTCCGATTATATTGAAATGTCCCTGTCCAATATCACAGAGACAGCACTCTTGGCGGCAGTCATTGCGTTCTTCGTTCTGCTGCTGTTCCTGAAAAACGCAGTAACGGCAGGTATCATTGCCGTTTCCATCCCTACGTCCATCATGGCAACCTTTGCCCTGATGTATGTGACGGATATCAATATGAACATGATTTCCATGGGTGGTGTCGCGATTGGTATCGGTATGCTGGTAGATAACTCCGTCGTTGTTCTGGATAGTATCTATCAGTATTACGAAAGAGGCTACACTGCCGCAGAATCGGCGGAAATCGGTGCGAAAGAGGTTTCCATGGCAATTATCGCCTCAACGCTGACAACCGTAGCTGTATTCCTGCCTATGGCACTCATCGGCGGTACAACCGGTGCCATGATGAAAAACCTTTCCTTTACCATTATGTATGCGCTGATTGCATCCGTTGTGGTTGCGCTGACCTTCGTGCCTATGGCATGTGCGCTCCTGTTAAAGAGAGAAACAAAAACCTTCGTTTGGAAGAATCTCAAGTTCCTTTCCTTCCTGGATCATTGGGAGGGCGCGATTGATACCCTTTCCAGAAAATATGAAAAGCTGCTGAAATGGGCATTGCGCCATAGAAAGAAAACGGTTCTGACGGTGCTTCTGGTATTCATTCTCAGCCTTTGCAGTATTCCCCTTGCAGGGATGGACTTCATGGCGAGCATGGATGAAGGCGTTGCCACCATTTCCGTAGACCTGCCGAATGGCACGGATCTGGATACCACAGAGGAAACCACCCTTGAGGTGCTGTATCGCCTGCAGGATATTCCTGAAGCGGATGTGGTTTATGCCAATGTCGGCTCCGGTATGCTCAGCTCCGGCACAAACTCTGCCTCCATCACCATGAACCTTGTGGATGCGAAGGACAGAAAGCGTTCTACAGAGGAGGTCTGTGACGATATCGAAAAGCTGCTGGCGGACATCCCCGGTGCGGATATTACCGTATCCTCCTCCGATTCTGCAATGGGCTCTCTGGCATCTGCCGATGTGACGATGAATGTATATGGCTACGATGCTGCAACATTGGTTGATGTGGAGGATGAGCTGGTTGATAAGCTTTCCGAGGTAGACGGTCTTTCCGACGTGGAGGGCTCTACAGGGGATACCGTTCCCGAAGCAAAGGTAACGATTGACCGCGCAAAGGCATCCCAGTATGGCATTACGACCGCATCTGTTGCCGGTGCGCTGAGTACAGCCATCTCCGGCTCCACTGCAACCCAGTATAAGCTGGACGGCACAGAAATCGACGTTGTTATCCGCTATGATACGAACAGCGTAAATTATCTGACGGATTTGAATAATCTGACCGTAACCTCTGCTTATGGTACACAGGTTCCTCTGAGCGATGTCGCTACCGTAACGATGGACGAAAGCGCAACCACCATCATGCGTGAAAATCAGAAGAACTATATTACCATCAGCGCAAATGCCGATAACATGAGCACCAGTGAGGCACAGAAGCTGGTAGAAAAAGCCATGGCGGATATCGAGCTGCCCGATGGCTGCACCTACGAATTCAGCGGCATGATGGAAAAAATGAACGATACCTTCCGCAGTCTGGAAATTGCAATGGTGGTAGCGGTTCTGCTGGTATACATGATTATGGCATCCCAGTTTGAATCCCTGCGCTATCCCTTCATCGTGATGTTCTCCATGCCTCTGGCGATTACGGGTGCGATTATCGGTCTCTTAATTACAGGCAATACCATCACCATGCCTGCCATGATGGGCTTTGTCATGCTGATTGGTATGGTAGTAAATAACGGTATCGTTCTGGTAGACTATACGAATCAGCTGATGGATCGCGGCATGAACTGCTATGACGCGCTGACCAGTGCAGGACCGCGCCGTCTGCGCCCCATCCTCATGACAACTCTGACAACCGTTCTGGGTATGGTGCCTATGGCGCTGGCAACGAGCGAAGGCTCCGAAATGATGCAGGCGCTTGCCATTGCGGTTATCTTCGGTCTGACGCTGTCCACAGTGGTTACGCTGATTTTCATCCCAGTTCTGTATATGTGGATGAATGAAAGAAAGAGAAAATCCAATGCCAGAAAAACAGCAAAGCAGATTGCGAAAAACGCAAAGCTGCATGCGGAGGAGCTGGCAAGGGAAAGAGCTGCACAAAACAATGCAAAACCGGTATAAAATACCGATAGAAAATGGTATAATGAAGCCGTTGGGAGCTTTTCCCGACGGCTTTTTCGTAAACAAAACTTTGATTTCACATAGAAAAAAGGAGCAGAGGGTCTTATGAAAATTGGCTTGGTTCTGGAGGGAGGCGCAAACCGCGGCGTATTTACCTCCGGTGTTTTGGATTATTTTATGGAACAGGATTTGGGAAAGGCGTTTCGGTATGTCATCGGCACCTCCGCCGGCGCAGGCAATGCCATGAATTTTATTTCGGGACAGCATGGACGCTCCCGTGATACCACTATCACAAAGGATAAGCGATATGCCTATTTTGGCTTGAAAAATATCATTCGGACAGGGCATCTGTTCGACATGGAAAATATCTACTGGAGGGTGCCCACAGAATATAATCTCTTTGATTTCGATGCGTATTTCAGAAACCCCATAGAACGGGAATATACCGCCACAAACTGCCTGACGGGACAGGCGGAATATCTGACGGATTACGGCACAGACCGCCGCTATCTGATGAATATCGGCATGGCATCCTCCGCCCTGCCCGGCGCAACGCCTGCCGTTGTCATCAATGGGATTCCCTATGCGGACGGCGGTGTTGCGGATTCCATTTCTGTCCGCCGTGCCTTCGCAAGGGGCTGTGATAAGGTGGTCATTGTGGAAACCAGAAGAAGGGAATTTCGGATGCAGCTTTCCAAGGGAACAAAATTTCTGGCGAAGCGCAATGAAAAGAAATATCCTGCCTTTGCGGCGGCAATGCGCAATCGCCCCGAACGATATAATGCTACGCTTGATTTCATTCACGAGATGGAAGCGGCAGGCAGGGTCTTTGTCATCCGCCCTGAGCAGCTCGAGGTCAAGCGTTTGGAGAAGGATTATCAGAAGCTGAGTAATTTCTATCGGCATGGCTATACACAGGCGGAAAAGGCGTTTCCTGCCCTGCAGGCGTTTTTAGCGGAATAAAAGCGGAATAAAGGAGAAACGGCATGGAAAGAATTGATAAAATCATAGCATCACAGGGGCTTTATTCCCGCAGTGATGTGAAATATCTGGTGAAGCATAAGCGGGTTGCTGTAGATGGGGAGACTGTGACCTCCTCCTCTCGGAAGGCAGACCCCGAAGCAAGCGTGATTACCATTGACGGCAAGCCGCTCATTTTCAAAAAGCAGGTTTACCTCATGCTGCATAAGCCGCAGGGCTATGTTTCCGCAACCGAGGATAAAACACAGCCGACCGTTCTCGCGCTTGTGCCACAGGCATATAAGGGCAGAGAGCTTTTCCCTGCCGGCAGATTGGATAAGGACACCACGGGGCTGATGATTCTGACGGATGACGGCGTTCTTGCGCACAATATCCTTTCTCCCCGAAAGCATGTCCAAAAGGTTTACCGTGTGGAGCTGGATATTCCCGTTACAAAGGAAATGCAGGAGGGCTTTGCGGCAGGCGTGGCACTCAATGATGGTGTCTGCAAGGCGGCAAAGCTTGTCATTCTTGGCGAAAAAACCGCCGAGGTAACCCTGCAGGAGGGTCGCTATCACCAGATTAAGCGGATGTTCGGCTGCTTCGGCGCAAAGGTGGTTTCCCTGCACCGTCTGGCGATGGGAAATCTCTATCTGCCTGCGGATTTGCCTGAGGGGGCATGCAGAGAGCTGACCGCAGAGGAGCTGAACCAACTGCAAATGCACGAATCCTGATTCTGGCTTCGGTGCCGACTTTATCGGCACCCTAAGTCGAAAACAGGTTTTCGACTTGTTGAAACAGAGGAATAAACAGACGAGTTCCATCAGCTTAAAAGCCTTGAAACTCGCTGTTTTCCTCGTCGGAAGTGAATTCCGACTGCGGATTCCATTTGGGAAACTACTTACCGCCCAAGAAGGGGCGGCAGGCGAAGCCTGCTTTGCGTAGCAAAGTAATGAACAGTTTGTTTCCCAAGCCCTTCCGCTACCTCAAAAATTACTTTGTCTACAGTCTGCGGTGCCGACTTTGTCGGCACCATTATTTTTTGGAATAAAAACCCCCTTTTTCGCCTATATTAAAAGGGAAAAGGAGGGTTTTTCCATGCAAAGGGAACGGCTTAAATTGGAAGGAGAGGAAATCCTTTCCACCCTGCGGCGGATTCAATTACAGCTGGAATGTGCCCAAAGTGCGTTCGAGGATGTGACGGATGAGAGCCTCATCGACAGCTATATTTACGAAATCATTGCCCTGCAGAAAAAATACGAATATTTTCTTAGGGCGGCGAAGAAAATGGGGCTGACGAACGGGGTGCAGAGAAGGGCAATTTAAAAGGGGGAAGGCTTTATGGCGAATTACACACCGGGGGAAGCAATCATGTTCTGTGCAATTTTTGTTTGTCTGTTTGCGCTTGCACTTCTTGCGCTTGCAAGACCTCTGCGGATGCTGTGCAAATGCGGTATTTCTGCCGTTTTGGGCGCGTTTTTGCTCTTTCTGGGCAAAAGCCTTGGCGCGGCGGTGGGCATCAATGCCGCAACGCTTGCGGTTTCCGCGTTTCTGGGGCTGCCCGGCGTGGCAGGTATTTTTCTGCTGAGTTTTTTCTTATAGAAGCGGAAGGGCATTGTGGAGAAATCTGTTGAAAATGTGGATAACTTTGTGGATAACTGAAAAAAGCTTGTGAGTAACACCTGAATAAACCTGTCGCCCGGCAGGTTTTTTTGTTTTGTCGTCTATTTTTAAATTTTGTTCACAAACGCAGGTGCTTCTTATGATAAAATAGGGGAAAACGAGCAAAAGGAGGAGAGATCTCCGTGGAATTTTGGGATCACCTGCAAATGCAGCTGGAGCATAAGGGCTTTTGCAGGGTAGAAAATAAAAAGAACTGGTACTGGCAGGAGGAAAACCCTGTTCTGTATCTCATCTGCCTGCTGGATGGGGCAGAGGAAGGCTGGCGCGAGGAAAACATGACCTTTGCCGATTTTGCGGGAAAAATGGAAGGCAGTGTCGAGGAATTTCATTGCACAAGGGTGGTCGCGCTGAGCGTCCTTGTGGATAACCGGGAAGGGACTTTGCCTGTGGATTCTGTGGAAACTGCATTTCAGGCCTATGATAACAAACTCTATCGGGTTTTTTGGCATTTTTCGCCCGAAACGGGCAGGCTTTCCGCCGCACAGGGACAGCCGACACAGCTTCTTGGCGTAGAGAAGCTTCTGCGCGCGGCGGCGGCAGGCAGGGAGCCGGAGGTTCTCGTTCTCAGGGATACGAAGGAGCAGAAAACACCCGTCGCAACGGCAGTGATTTTCGTCATCTGTGCGGCGCTTCTGGCGTGGTGCATGCTTTCGGGGCAGAGAGAGGAAATTCTTTCCGCCTATGGTTTGAGCCGAGAGGGGATTCTCGCAGGCGAATATTACCGCTTTTTTACTTGTATGTTCCTCCATGCAGGACTGCTCCATCTGGCATCCAACAGCATTTATTTGTATTATTTCGGCGTGCGGGCGGAACGCCTTCTGGGTACGGGAAAATTTCTGGTGCTGTATCTGGTTTCGGGGCTTTGCGGCGGCGTGTTCAGCGTGCTGTTCAGTGGCAATGCAGGCGTTTCCATCGGCGCATCGGGGGCAATCTATGGTCTGCTTGGCGCAATGCTCCTGCTCACCAAAAAGCGCGGCGCACGGTATACGGGTATGAATTATTCCACCATGCTTCTTCTGGCGGCAACGGCGATTGGGTTCGGCTTTTTGCAGGAAGGCGTGGATAACTTCGCGCATATCGGCGGTTTTCTGGGCGGCATTGCAGTGTTTTCCCTGCTTCTGCGCAAAAAATGAGCAAAGCTGTGGACAAGCTATGGATAACCTGTGGAGTTATCCCCAAAAAAGCTGTGGATAAGGGGGTATTTATCCCCAGAAAAATTATGCAATACAAGATGAATATTATGATTTGCCGTAAAATCAAGGAATTTTCGGTCAGTTTTGCGTGAAAAAGAAAAAACAGACACTATATCTTGGGTTTACAGAATCAGTTATCCCCAAAATTATTGTGGATAACCCCTACATCCTGTGGATAACCTGTCTGAACTGTGGAAAAAAGGAGAAATTTTATGAACCATATCACAAAATTGCAGGAAAACCTGCTGACAGCTGTGCAAACCTCGCCTTATCATGAAAAGACCATCGTGTTTGGTGAGGGTGCCGAAGCACCTCTGCTGATGATGATTGGCGAAGCCCCCGGTGGTGACGAGGAAAAGCAGGGCCGTCCCTTTGTCGGCAAGGCGGGGAAGAACCTTTCCGCCTTTCTGGAGGTGGTCGGTCTGAAACGAGAGGAGATTTATATTTCCAACGTGGTCAAGCTGCGCCCTACAAAGGAAAGCCCCAAAACGGGCAAGGCGGTGAATCGTCCCCCCTCTGCGGAGGAGATCGCGTTTTTCCTGCCCTTTTTGCAGGCGGAAATCCAAACGATTGCGCCGAAGGTGCTTGTTACACTGGGAAATGTCCCCCTCAAGGCGGTCACAGGGGAGAAAAAAGCCGTCATCGGGGACTATCATGGCAGACCTGTCGCGCTGGCGGACGGAAGGACGTTGTTTGCACTTTATCACCCTGCGGCAGTCATTTATAACCGCGCGTTGCAGGCGGTGTATGATGCGGATTTACTGGAGCTGAAGGCATTTTTGCAGAAGGAGGGCTTGCTGTAGTATTTTGCGGAAGAATGAGAACGAGGCGAAACGGAGGGAGAGCGTATGGGTTTACGAAAACTGACACAATGGGAAGAAACCGTAGCGAAACAGGAGCAGAAGCAATCTCGGCTGATGAGTGTTGCCATTGTCTGCGTCATTGCGATGTGCGCGGTGCTTTGGCTCGTGCAGGATAAGCTTTACGGGGATGTGGTGCAGACAGGCACGGCTACCTATCTTGGTGCTTTTACCGGCGCAGGCATCGGACGCGCCTTGCGGAGCATAAAAGAGAAGGAGTCGGCGGAAAAACAGAAAAGAAATGGGAAGATACTGGTCTGGATTCTCTTTCTTCTGGTAATTGGTGGAGCAATCTTTTTGAAGGAGTTTCGGCTGACGGCGGTGCAACTGCTTTTCTCAGGGATTCCTGTCCTCTGGTTTTTCAGAATACAGAAAGCGGACTGCGATGAGAATTGTCTGGAAAACTGCGAGGTTATCCTGATGACAGTTATGATTCTGGTCGGCACCTTTGTCGGCGTAAAGCTGATGGGGCTGACAACCCTGTCAACCGTAGAAAAGAAGATTGCGGCGGAAGGCTTCACGGATGTGGAATATAATACATGGATGTATGGCCGTTGGCTTGATTTGGATGAAAATAACGAGAAGAAATACTACGTTTTTCAAGCGAAAAAGGATGGACAGATCTGGCAGATTGCCGCCGACCCGAAGGGCGGTCAGCTTGTGCAGATTACAGCGGCGGAGGATTGATGCCCCTTGCCGAAATAGGAAATTTTATGTAGAATAGGGACAGAGGATTGTTGCTCTGGCGGTTCAGTCACTCTCTGCAAAGGGGGTGATGCTATGAATTATGTTACATACTCGGATTTAATCCAGTTTGGAATACTTATCGTAGCGATTATCTCCCTGTGTAAAACAGGGCGATAAATAAAACGACCGCCTAACAAAAGTTAGACGGTCAAACACCTAACTTAGGACTGACCGCCTTCTCACGAGCGACAATCCTTTTCTTATTTATTAGTATACGATTTTAGAAAATCCATGTCAAGCGGAAACTTATTTCAGCCGTTCCCATTCCGCCTCTTTGAATCCAATCAGTACAAAATCCTCCCCAATCACCAGTGGGCGTTTTACCAGCATCCCGTTTGTTGCCAGCAGGGCAAGCTGTTCCTCCTCACTCATATCGGGCAGCCTTTCCTTGAGGTTCTGCTCCTTATAAACCAGACCGCTTGTATTGAAAAATTTTTTGAGCGGCAGTCCGCTTTTCTCCCACCATGCCTTTAATTCCTCGGCTGTAGGGTTGTCCTCTACGATGTGTCTGTCATCAAAGGCAACGCCGTTTTCCGTAAGCCATGCCTTCGCCTTTTTGCAGGTGCTGCATTTGGGGTATTCTAAAAACAAAATACGCATTTTTTCGCTTCCTTTCCCTGAATTTTTCCTATAGTATAAACTTTTTCTGTTTTTTCCACAAGTGCTATTGTTTTTTTGAAAAAACTGCGTTATCATACCATTATACAGTGAAATTTATTGCAGTTACTATAAAAAAACACACCCAATAAGGAGGCTTGTTCCAATGAAAATCGTTATTATCGAACCCTTGGGTATCACACCCGAAAAGCTGGCAGAAGCAACCGCAGCAGTGAAGGCAAGAGGTCATGAAATTGTGGCGTATGACACAAAGGAGGAGGATCAGGATAAGCTGGCAGAACGCGGCAAGGATGCCGATATCATCATCATCGCAAATCAGCCCTTCCGTAAAAATGTTATCGAAAAATGCAAGAATCTGAAGCTGCTTTCCGTTGCTTTCACAGGTGTAGACCATATTGATGTGGATTTCTGCAAGGAAAAAGGCATCTGCGTTTGCAATGCGGCAGGCTATTCCACAAATGCCGTTGCAGAATTGGCATTCGGTCTGGCAATCTCCGTTCTGAGAAATATCCCTGCGTGTGATGCGGTTTGCCGTAAGGAAGGCACAAAGGCAGGTCTGGTTGGCTGCGAGCTGTTCGGTAAAACCTTCGGCGTTGTCGGCACAGGTGCCATCGGCAGCAAGGTTGCAAAAATCGCACAGGCTTTCGGCTGCAAGGTTGTTGCGTACAGCAGAACCGTAAAACCTGAGATGCAGGGTGCAGGCATCGAATATCTGCCTCTGGAGGATGTGCTGAAGGTGAGTGATATCGTTTCCCTGCATGTGCCTCTGAATGATAAAACAAAGGGTCTGATTGGTGAAAAGGAAATCGCGCTGATGAAGAAAAACGCAATCCTGCTGAATACTGCGCGCGGCCCTGTTGTGGACAGCGAAGCACTGGCAAAGGCTTTGAATGAAGAAAGGATTGCAGGCGCAGGCATTGATGTATTTGAAATGGAGCCTCCCGTTCCTGCGGAGCATCCTCTGCTGCACAGCAAGCACACTGTGGTAACCCCTCACGTTGCATTCGCGTCTCATGAAGCGCTGTTTACCAGAGCGCAGATTGTGAGCGAAAACATCCTGAAATGGGAGGATGGCAAGCCCCAGAATGTAATCTGCTAAGTTTAAGATTTTTGGGAAAACAGCATAAAATTGAATTGATATGACAAAATGGGCAATTTCAAATCCATAGGATTTCTGAGATTGTCCATTTTTTCTTGAAATTTTGTCTCCAAAAGCGTATGCTTTTGGGTATAAAGTTTCGGTCAAGCCTTTTCAAAGGCTTGCGGTGTGCGAGGCAGCGCCTCGCGAAAAAAAGAAGATAAAAAGGAGGAGATTCCATGCGATTCGGGTTTATCGGCGCAGGCAATATGGCAAGCGCCATCATCAGGGGCATGACCATTGGTACAAGAAGCTATGACGGTAAGGATATTTTCATCACAAGTAAATCCGGCACCTCTGCCCAGAGGCTGGCAGAAACCTGCGGCGCAACTGCGGTGACAACGGCGGCGGAGGTTGTAGCGGCGAGCGATGTACTGGTGCTTGCGGTGAAGCCGCATATTCTGGCGGCTGTTCTGCCTGCGTTAAAGGAGGAAATTGCGGCAAAGAAGCCCTTGGTGGTTTCCATTGCGGCAGGAAAGGAGCTGGCATATCTGGCGGAGCTATTGCCCGAAGGGACACCGGTTGTTCGTATTATGCCGAATATCAATGCAAAAATCGGCGCAGCAACCAGTGGTCTTTGTGCCAACGCACTGGTAACGGCGGAACAAAAAGCCGTTGTTAAGGAAATGTTTGCAACTATTGGCGCGGTTATCGAGGTGGAGGAAAGCCAATTCGGCATTTTCACCGTTCTGGCAGGCTCTGCCCCTGCGTTCGCCTATCTTTATATGGACGCATTGGCGCGCGCCGCAGTCAAGGCAGGCATGTCCAAAAAGCAGGCATTGGAAATCGCGGCGGCAACCGTAGAGGGCAGCGCGAAAATGGTACTCGAGAGCGGCGAGCATCCCATGTCTCTGGTGGATCAGGTCTGCTCCCCCGGCGGCACAACCATCGAGGGCGTAGCCGCATTGCAGGCAAATGGCTTTGAGGCAACCCTGACAAAGGCCTTCGATGCCGTTCTGGAAAAGGATAAAAGGATGTAAAAGAGGTGCAGATGCGCCTGCAAGGGTGGCGTTTTCCTTGCAAAAAAGCCTTATTTATGCCATAATAGAACAAAAATTATGAGGAGGGAGACGAATGTTCGATATTGGAACAACAGCAGTTTTATTGGATGCGGCACAGGATTTGAACGAGGCTTTGCAGGGCGGAGCGGCGTTATCCCTAATCCCTATTGGCATCGGCACGATTGTCGGCATTGGCATTGCTGGTTTTTTTGCGCATCATTTCATGAAAAAGGGTGACGAAGCCAGACGAAACGACCCAAACCGTTTTAAACGGCTGAAATAAAAAGCACGGAGGAAAAAGAAAAAATGGAACAAAAAAACAGAAGAATTTCAACCAGACAGCTGGTTTCTATGGCGATGCTTGGAGCAATCTCTATTGTGCTGGTGGCAGTGATACATTTTCCGCTGATTCCTGCGGCGGCATTTCTGGAATATGACCCGGCGGATATCCCGATTCTTATTTGTGCCTTTGCGTATGGCCCGCTGGCAGGGCTGCTGCTGACGGTTGTGGTCTGCTTCATACAGGGCTTTACGGTCAGCGCGCAGAGCGGGATTATCGGCATTGTGATGCACATTTTTGCAACAGGCTGCTGCGTACTGGTGACGGGGAACATTTATAAAAGAAACAAGACGAGAAAAACGGCGGTCATTGCGCTGATTCTGGGGGCATTGGTGCAGACGGCGGCAATGGTGCTGATGAATATGATTTTTACGCCGCTTTTCATGGGTGCGCCCTTGGAAACGGTGCTTGCGCTGATGATTCCTGCAATCATTCCCTTTAATGTGCTGAAGGCAGGCATCAACGGTGTGATTACCTTCTTTTTATACAAATCCATTTCCCATCTGATGAAGGGGAATTAAATTAAGGCGAAATCAGGATAAACTTCAAAGGAGTTTATCTTTTTTCGTGTTTTCTTGCAAATTTTGTGTAAGATATTGAATTTTATGCTATTCCTGCAAGTTTTTATTGTCAGGAAAGGGGGAAGTGCATATAATAGAAAAAGTATTGGTCGGAAGCAGGGAGGACGAGAGTATGGTCAGCAAGAAAACGGTTGCAGTGATTTTTGGAGGACAGTCCTCCGAGCATGAGGTTTCCAGAACCTCGGCGGTGATGATGCTGCAGGCACTGGATAAGGAAAAATATCAGGTATTGTCGGTCGGGATTACGAAAAAAGGGCAGTGGCTGATTTACAACGGGCCTGTAGAGCATGTGAAAACAGGCGAATGGGAAAAATTCGGCACGCCCGTGAGCCTTTCTCCTGATGCGACGAAGAAATGCTTTCTGAAAATTGTGGGTGGCAATGTGAAGGAAATCCCTGTGGATGTGGTGATTCCCGTGCTGCATGGCGCATGGGGCGAGGACGGCACGATTCAGGGGCTTTTGGAGATGGCGCAGATTCCCTATGTGGGGTGCGGCGTGCTGGCATCTGCCGTTTCAATGGATAAGGTATACACGAAGATGATTGCGAAGGCGGCAAGGATTCCGCAGGCAAAGTATCTTTGGTTGCATAAGAACGACCTTGAGGAAAAGAGAGAGAGAATTCTCGACCATGCGGAGAAAAAGCTGGGCTATCCCTGCTTTGTGAAGCCCTCCAACGCGGGCTCCTCTGTGGGCATTTCCAAGGCGAAAAACAGAGAGCAGCTTTCCGCGGCACTGGACTTTGCGGCAGGCTATGACAGAAAGGTCATCATAGAGGAAGCGATTGATGCGAGAGAATTCGAGTGTGCGGTGCTGGGCAATGAAGAGCCGATGGTCAGCGGCGTGGGCGAGGTACTTTCTGCGGCGGAATTTTATGATTATGATGCAAAATACAACAACAGCGACTCCCGTACGGTGATTCCTGCGGAGGTGGAGGAAGAAAAGACAGAGGAAATGCGCCGTATTGCCAGAAAGATTTTCCGTGCCGTGGACGGCAGCGGACTGGCGAGGGTGGATTTTTTCATTGACAAAAAAACAGGAAGAGTGCTCTTTAATGAGCTGAATACCATGCCGGGCTTTACACCCATCAGCATGTACCCGATGCTCTGGGTGCAGGCAGGCATGACAGAAACAGAACTGATGGACCGCTTCATCGAGCTTGCGCTCAAGCGCGATTCGGGCATCAGAGGATGAGGAGAAGGAAGAAATGGATACAAGACCAATCGGTGTATTTGATTCGGGGGTTGGCGGTCTGACTGTTGTAAAGCAGATTATGAAGGTGATGCCCCATGAAAATATTGTATATTTCGGGGATACGGCGCGCGTGCCCTACGGGACGAAATCCAAGGAGGCCGTAACGAAATATTCCAAGCAGAATGTACGGTTTCTGCTGAGCAAGGAAGTGAAGGCGATTATTGTTGCCTGCAATACGGCAAGCTCCAACAGTCTGGATGCGCTGCGTGAGACGTTTGATGTGCCCATCTTCGGCGTGGTTGTGCCGGGCGTGGAGGAGGCACTGCGCTCCACGAAGAATAAGAAAATTGGCGTAATCGGGACACCGGGTACGGTGCGTTCCGGTGCGTATGAGCGGATGATCTGCGAACAGGACAGCGAAATGCAGGTGTTCACAAAGGCGTGTCCGCTCTTTGTTCCCTTGGCGGAGGAGGGCTGGACGGATAACGAGGTTTCCAGACAGGCGGCGAAGCGGTATCTGGAGGAGCTGGTGGCAACGGGGATTGATTCCCTTGTGCTGGGCTGTACGCATTATCCCCTTTTGAAGCGCTGCATCGGGCAGACGGTCGGGGAGGCAATCAAGCTGGTTGACCCTGCGAAGGCAACGGCAAGACGGGTGATGGCGTTCTTAAAGGAGCATGACCTGCTGAATGAGAGCGAGGGTGTCGGCGAGAAGCAGTTTTATCTTTCCGACAGCACGGATACGTTCCGCTTTGTGTGCCAGAAGGCACTGAAGCACCCCTATGAGCCGGAAATTATTGATATCGAAATGTACTGAAACAAAAGGACTGCAATAAAAAGGACGACAGAATGTAAAAATTCTGCCGTCCTTTTCTTAAGGGGAAGAAGTAGAAAGAATGTTATTTCTGAAGGCATTTCTGCCCTCAGAGGGGGAGTAACATCCTCGGTAACAGTATTGCCCTGAGACAGAGGAATATACACGAAAAGAAAAAATATTATTGAGAATTATTATTATTTGATATATACTATTGAAATAAATTCCTTTTTCTGCTATACTGGAACAAACATAAGAATACAGCCTTCGGTTAAACTGATACCGAAGAAGGCATATAAAGGAGGAATGACAGATGAAGCAACTCAAATCTCAGGAATTTCAGGCAGAGGTACTGGAAAGCAAGGTGCCCGTACTGGTGGACTTTTCCGCGACATGGTGCGGCCCCTGCCAGATGATGGGCCCCGTTTTGGAGCAGCTTTCCGCAGAATACGAGGGAAAGGCGAAAATTGTAAAGGTGGATATTGATGAATCCATGGATTTGGCGCAGAAATACCGCATTATGAGCGTACCAAACATGATTATCTTTAAGGATGGCGCGCCTGTGGATGCAGTGATTGGCGCAGTGCCTGCAAATCATCTGAAGGAAAAGCTGGATGCTGTTTTGTAAGACAACAAAACGTCCCCCGATTTTACGGAATCGGGGGATTTTTTATTGCGGTGTTTGGCACTTGGATTGTCTATTTTGTCAGTAGGAATTTTCTGCTATATGATTTTTTTGTCATTTTTGCCGAGAATGGGGTAAAAATGTATAAAAACAGATACAATGAGCGAAAAATCCTCGCTGTTTTTTCCGTTGACGGGAAAAAAAGAAAGTGATATCTTTTTTTTATCAGAGAAAAACAGATTTTGAAAAGAGGTTATGCGTTATGAAACATTCAGTATTCATGACAACTGCATACGGTTTTGCTGTCCTGCTAATTAGCGTTATTATTCTGGGCATTATTGCCCCTAAGAAAAAGAAGAATAACGCCGATTGTCATGCGCAAAAATAAAACCTTTTTTGCGAAACCTATCTGAGAGATATATGTGTATGTGAAGGCTCATGGCATTTGGCTATGAGTTTTTTTTGTTATCATTTTCCTTTCGGTGAGACACAAAAGGCATGACATAGAAAAATTTACAAAAGAAGAACTTATAAATTACAAAAGAAAAAGCAAAAAGAGATTACAGAAGAAAAAATTTACAAAAGAAGAAATTTTACAGAAGAAAACAAAACACAAAAGAGAAAAATTTTTAAACCTACAAAAGAAAAAGCGAAAGCAGATTTTTACAAAAGACAAAAAGCAACACAAAATTTTTTACACAAAAGACAAAACGAAGCAGATTTTTTACAAAAGAGGAACTGAAAAAAGAAATGCAAAACGGAAGGATAGAAGGACAAGGAGGGAATCTCCATGAAAACAAGAAAAATCGGTATTATCGGTCTGGGGCATGTCGGCGCGCACGTTGCATACAGCTTGGCGGTGCAGGGCATTGCGGATGAGCTGGTGCTGGTGGACAGCAATGAAAAAAAGGTAGAAAGCGAATGTCAGGATTTGCGTGACAGCGTGGCATATCTGCCCCACAGGGTAACGGTGAACATCGGGACCTATGAGGATTTGGGTGATTGTGACGTTATCGTGAACAGCATCGGGAAGATTGAAATTCTCCGTGCAAATCAGGACAGAACGGATGAAATGAAATTTACCGTGCCTGCGGTCAACAGCTATGTGGGCAGAGTAAAGGCCTCCGGCTTTGACGGAGTTGTGGTCAACATTACAAACCCCTGCGACGTTGTGACACAGCAGCTGGCGAAGGGCTTAGGCTTACCCCGTGGGCGTGTGTTCGGCACAGGTACCGGACTGGATACCTCCCGTCTGCTCTCTGCACTGGCAAGACAGACCGGCATTGACCATAAATCCATTACAGCGTATATGTTGGGCGAGCATGGGAATCAGCAGTTTGCGGCATGGAGCAATGTTTCCTTCCGAGGAAAATCCTTGGAAGAATGGGCAAAGACGGATGAACGCTTCCGCTTTGACAGGGATGCCCTGCAGAAGGAATCCATCCGCGGCGGCTGGGTCACATTTTCCGGAAAATACTGCACGGAATACGGCATTGCAACCACGGCGGCGCGCATGGTAAGCATTGTGCTGCATGATGAAAAACAGATTATGCCTGCAAGTGCAGAGCTTTGCGGAGAATATGGCGAGAAGGACGTATTTGTCGGCGTGCCCTGCGTGATTGGCAAAAACGGCGTGGAGGAGGTCGTAGAGCTTTCTCTGAATGAGAGAGAAAAGGAAGAGCTGAAAAAATCCTGCGATGTCATCCGCGGCAACATTAAGATGGTGGAAGAAAAGAAATAAACCTTACAAAAGATAAAACGATAAAATGAGAAAAACAAAGGAGAGAAGACGTATGATGGAAGTAAAGGTAACAAAAACAACAAACCCCAAGGTGAAGCCCGATCCTGCTACCGTGCCCTTTGGCGTAGCATTTACAGACCACATGTTCATGATGGATTATGACAGCGAAAACGGCTGGCAGAACCCTCGTATCGTTCCCTTTGGGGATATTTCTCTGAACCCCGGCGCACTGGTATTCCATTACGGCGCAGAGGTTTTTGAAGGGCTGAAGGCGTACCGCACACCCAGCGGCGAGGTGCAGATGTTCCGCCCTGCGGAAAACTTCAAGCGTATGAACAATTCCGCAGAAAGACTGTGCCTGCCGCAGTTTGATGTGGAGGATGCAGTGGAATATCTGAGAAAATTCGTAGAGGTGGAAAAGGATTGGGTGCCCGACCAGTATGGTACATCTCTGTATCTGCGTCCCTTCCTGTTCGGTACAGATGCAGATCTGGCACTGCATGGCATCTCTCATGCGACATTTATGGTGATTGCCTGCGTGGTAGGCAGCTACTACAAGAGCGGTCTGGCTCCTGTGGATATGCTGATTGAAATGGATGATGTGCGTGCGGTTCGCGGCGGCACAGGCTATGCAAAATGCGGCGGCAACTACGCAGCGGCAACCAGAGCAGGCGAAAAGGCGGCAAAGAAGGGCTATTCTCAGGTTGTATGGGTTGACGGCGTTGAAAGAAAATATGTAGAAGAAGGCGGCGGCATGAACCTGATGTTCGTCTGGGACGGCAAGCTGGTGACACCTGAGCTGAACGGCTCCATCCTGCCCGGCGTAACCAGAAAATCCATTCTGGAGCTGGCAAGAAGCTGGGGCATGGAAACCGTGGAGCGCAAAATTACAGTTGACGAGCTGATGGAGGGCTGCAAGAACGGCACAGTGCAGGAGGCATTCATGTGCGGTACTGCCGCAGTTGTAACACCCATCGGCGGCTTTGTACGCGGAGAGGAAAAGGTTGTTGTAAACCATAACAAAATCGGTGAAATGACACAGAAGGTTTATGACGAGCTGACAGGCGTACAATGGGGTCTGAAGGAAGATAAATTCGGCTGGACAGTAAAGGTAGACTGATTTTGCTAAGGAAGTAGACTTAAGACACCTTTCAAAGTCTAAAAAATATACCTCTAAAGAATATACCGTATCCGTTGTTGTGGGTACGGTGTATTTTTTTTGCAAAAAACAAAATTTTTTCTTACATCAACAGAAAAAATGTGGTATAAAAATAAGTGCAATGCGTTGCTGATATGCGTAAATCCGATTGTGATTACCATATTGGCAGCGCATTTTTTTATTTTAACGGAAAAAGGTAAAAGGAGGTATTTTTTTGCAGGAGGAAAAGCTTTTTCGGAAGGATTTTGTATTTATCATTATCATCAATTTTCTGGTATTTCTGAATCATCTGGCGATACTGGCGACGTTTCCGTTTTACATTGAGGCACTCGGCGGCTCGGAGGCGGTAGCAGGGATGGCGGTTGCGCTGTTCTGCGTGGTTTCGGTGGTCTGCCGTCCGTTTATTGGGTGGATGCTCGATAACGGGAAGCGGAAAATGATTCTGGCGGTGGGACTTTTGGGGATGCTTCTGATGCCGCTGGGGTATCTGTTTCTGCATACACTGGTGCTGGCATTTGTGTGCCGCATGGTGCATGGGGCGGCGTTGGCGTTTTCCAATACCTCGACCGCGACCATTGCGACAGACAGCGTGCCGCGCTCCCGTTTTGCGGAGGGCATGGGCATTTTCGGACTGGCAACGGCACTGGCAACGGCGGTTGCGCCTGCGATTGGCTTGGCATTGATGGAAAAATGCGGATTTTCCGTGCTATTTCTGTTCGGGAGCCTTTCGATTGCGCTTGCACTGGTGCTGTTTTTCCTGCTGAAAGCACCGAATATTGCGGTGGAGAAAAAGCCGCTGTCCTTAAAGGGGTTGTTTGATAAAAATGCGGTTCCTGCTTCTCTGACAGCGGTGGTTTTCATGTTTACCTATGGCGCACTGGAAAATTTTGCGGCAAAATTTGCGGCGGAAAAGGGCTTGCCGAGCGGCGGCTTATTCTTTGTGATTATGGCAGTGACGGTGCTGATTATGCGAATGACGGCAGGGAAGGTGACAGACCGCCATGGCGAGGGGATTTTTGCCTATAGCTGTAATATTGCGATGTTTGCGGCGTTTTTGCTTTTGGGGCTGTTTCCGAATACGGTGACGTATCTGTTGGCGGCAGTGCTTTCCGGCTTTGGCTTCGGCGGACTGGAGCCTGCATTGCAGTCCATGGCGGTGGCGATTGCACCACCCGAAAAGCGCGGCAGTGCAAACTCCACCTTCCTCTGCGCGTATGATATCGGCATCGGCATTGGCGGCGCGATTGCAGGGGGACTGATTTCCTCGTTTGGGTATGAGACGATGTTTACGGGGATGTCTGTGTTTAATCTGCTGTCGATTGTGATTTATGTGCTGATTGGGCGGAATCACCCGTCCTCTTTCTCTTACCGAAAGAGAATGGCAAGATAAGGCGAAAGCAGGCTTTCCAAACAAAAAAGAACCCTTTTGGGTTCTTTTTTAGTGCTGATTCAATTTTTTATTCTGCCGCAGTGCGCGCTTGGATGCTTTCAGAATTTCCGTTAGGATGCGAATTTCATATTCATCACAGTCCGCCACGGCGCTTTGGATTTCCTGTGCGAAAATTTCCTTGGAATGGATAACAGAATCGCAAAGCAGAGTATCCGCAGATACGGAAAGCGCATTTGCAATGGAAATCAGCATCGGCAGGCTCAGCTTTGTATTGGCATTTTCGATATTGCTCATGTGAGTAGGGGAAAGGTCTGCCTTTTCGGCTAATGCTTCCTGAGAAAGCTCGGCTTGGATGCGTGCGATTTTGATTCTTTTTCCGATTGCTTTGTAATCAAGCTCCATCAAGCAACCCTCCTCTGCATATTTTTCTACATTGTATCTTTTGTTAAGGTTCGTTATAATAAACTATATAGATATACTATTTATATAGTTTATAACTTGCGAAAATTTTATGCAGAGGAAAAAAGGTGGGGGATATCATGATTCGATGTACATTCGCAGGACATAGAGATATTTGTGGGGTGCAGGCGGAGGATATTACAGAGGTATTGGAAGAAATCATACAATATACGGAATCGCCGATAGAATGTTTTGTAGGCGGAATGGGGAAATTTGACAATTTGTGCGCGGCGGCAGTGCGATTGCTGAAAAGACAATACAGGGAAAAGGAAATATCTTTGATTCTTGTATTGCCGTATCTGCAAAAAAGAATCAATGTGAATTCGGCGTATTATGAAAGCATGTTTGATTTGGTGCTGATACCATCCATATTAGAGGGAGTGCATTATAAGCATGCGATTGTACTGCGAAATCGTTGGATGGTAGAGCAGGCGGATTATGTGATTGCGATGGTAGAGCGGAAGGAAGGCGGAGCTTACGCAACATTGCAGTATGCCAAAAAGAAAAAGAAGAAGATTATCAATTTAGCGGAACGCAAAAAATAACCCCTGTTGGATATCAAACAGGGGTAAAAATCAGTTTATCGGTTCACCATGAGTTTCTTTAATGCGTTGTTTAGGTCGTCCAAGGTCAGGCGATACATATCAAATTCATTTGCCAAAATATCGTAGGTTTTTGCCCACCAGCCGCCCCAATAGGGACGCTCGGAGGGGTTCAGCCAGACGATATGGGGGTATTTTTCCTTGAAGCGCTTGAGCCACTCAATACCGGGGGTGCGGTCGCGCGAGCCATAGCTATACCAGCTGCCCTCCATCAGCTCATAGGGGTCCATCTGGGCATCCCCAACGATGATGACCTTATATTCACTGCTGATATTTTGCAGAATCCATTCGGTCGGGATGGCAGAATTCGGGCGCATGCGAGGGTCCTTGAAGATTTTGGAATAGATGCAGTTATGGAAATAGAACACCTGCAAATCCTTGAAATGATTGGAATTACGCACTGCCTGAAACAGCGCGGAGCACATGCGGCTGTAATAATCCATAGAGCCGCCGCTGTCCATGAGAAGGAGCACCTTGACGGTATTTCTTCTGGGCTTATCATAGACTACCTTCAAATTGCCGGCATTGTCGCAGGTTTCCCGAATGGTGCCGTCCACATCAAATTCGGTTCTTGCCTCATCCGCACGGGCGGAAAATTGCCGCAGACGGCGGAAGGCCATCTGGAACTGACGGGTATCCAAGATATTATCCTCACGGAAATCACGGAATTTTCGCTCGCCTGCCACCTGAAAGGCACTGCGCTTCTGGCTTTTGCCGCCGACACGAATGCCCTTATCAATCTGTCCGTTATTGCCGAAGGGGGAAGCCCCCCTGGTGCCAATCCATTTTGAGCCGCCGTTATGCTGCTCGTGCTGCTCCTGCAAACGCTCCAGAAACATCTGCTGAATCTGCTGCTCGGAAAGACCGAGATTGCGTAAGAGATCCTCCTCGCTGAAGCTGCCGTCCAGCTCTTCTCTTGGCTTATTCAGCCAATCCAGAAGCTCCTTCGGCAGTTCATCGGTGGCACGCTCCATATCCTTGAAATATTCCAGAAAGGCACCGTCGAATTTATCAAAATCTGCCTCACTTTTGACCAGAATGGCACGGCAGAGATAATAAAACCCCGTAAAGGAGGAATGATGCAGACCCTTATCGAGTGCCTCAATGAGGGACATCCACTCGTTGAGGGAAACCTTCAGCCCTCTGGCACGAAGGAGATAGAAAAATGAAGTAAACATCAGTCACTCACCTACTTACTTCAAAAATTTACGCATGGTATCGATATCCTCGTTCTTTTTCAAGAGAACGCCTGCGAAGGGGACGGCTTCCTTGATTTTGGATGCAGGCACGCCGCCAAGCTCCAAGGCACGAATCCAATCGATGACCTCAGAGGTACTGGGCTTTTTCTGGATATTATACAGGCCGCGAATCCAATAGAATGTGGCAAGCACCTGCTTCAGCACGTTTTCCTCCACATGGTCGAAATGCACCTTGATGATTTCCTCCATCTGCTCTGCATCGGGAAATTCAATATAATGGAAGATGCAGCGGCGCAGGAAGGCATCGGGCAGCTCCTTTTCTGCATTGGAGGTGATAATCACGATGGGGCGCTGCTTTGCTTTAACGGTTTCCTTTGTTTCGGGGATATAAAATTCCATTTTATCCAATTCCCAAAGCAGGTCGTTGGGGAATTCCAAATCGGCTTTATCGATTTCGTCAATCAGCAAAATGACCTGCTCGTCGCTGTGGAACGCTTCGCCAAGCTTGCCCAGCTTGACATATTTGCCGATATCATCCACGCCCTCATTGCCGAACTGGGAATCATACAGACGCTGCACAACGTCATACACATAGAGACCATCCTGCGCCTTTGTGGTGGATTTGATATTCCAGATGATGAGCTTTTTGCCAAGAGCCTGCGAAATTGCTTCGGCAAGCATGGTTTTGCCGGTACCCGGCTCGCCCTTGATGAGCAGGGGCTTTTGCAGGGCGATGGCAATATTTACAGAACGCATCAGCTCTTCGCTGGCTACATAATTTTTACTTCCTTCAAATGTGAGATTCATTTTTGGTTCACGCCTTTCTTCAATTTAGTTTGCATACGAAATATCTGAGATATGACTATTGTAGGGGGTGGAGGGGGGCTTGTCAATAAAAAAAGGACAACATTTTTAGGTGTGTCCCAATAAGAAAACATGAAGAAAATGAAATAGCTGAAAGACTGCGGATACAAGAAAGTTTTCCGCAGGCATCCTTTGACTTAGGCTGTCAAGGGGAACTGACGCAGTAGACGTAGCTTTCAGCATTTCAGAATGCAAGGTTTCTTATCTGGGCTCACCTTTCAATGCTGCCCTTTGTGGTGTCAAATTTTGATGGAATAGCTGAATATAAAGCGGAGACTTATTTCACATCCAGACCGGCAATTCTTGCCATTTCCAAAATAGAGGCCTTGGAAACCTTTTTGCCCTTATAATCAATTAAATCATCCATACTGCCTGTGAAGATATCGGCAGGTTCGTATTTTTGCAGGATAATGGTGTTTTCATCAACAAAGATTTCCAGAGAATCCTTGATTTCGATTCCCATGTTGCGGCGAAGCTCGATGGGCAGAACAACTCTTCCCAATTCATCCACTTTTCTTACGATACCTGTTGATTTCATATTGTTCGCTTCCCCCTAAAATTTATTACTGTTTGTTTTTTGCCGGAATATTTATTAAATCTTAACATAAAAAAGAACAATTTTCAACAAAAATCACATTTTTTGAAGAAGATTCGGAGTTTTTTACTGCAATTTTTATGAGGGGAAAAAAGGTTCATGAGAGAAAGGAAGCAAACATAAACTAACGAGAGGGGGGAGGCGGAAATGTTAAACGGCATTTGGGGCTTTTTTTTGATTGGCGGAATTCTGACGGGCGCGTTTCTGGGCAGAATGGATATGGTGACGGGGGCTATTTTAAGCGGCGGACGCTCTGCGGTGGAGCTGGCGCTTGCCATGGCAGGGGTAATTTCGGTTTGGTCGGGGGTGCTGAAGATTGCGGAGCGGGGCGGCATGATTGACCGGCTTGCCGCAAGGCTGACACCGCTGATGGATTTTCTCTTTCCCTCCGTGCCGCGGCTGCATCCTGCAAGAAAATATATCGCAACGAATTTTGTGGCGAATTTTCTGGGGCTTGGATGGGCGGCAACACCTGCCGGACTGATGGCGATGAAGGAGCTGCAAAGGCTGAACCGAGAGGAAAAGGGACGGGCATCGGCGGCAATGTGTATGTTTCTGACGGTGAACATGACCTCCCTGCAGCTGGTCACGATGAATATTCTGGCGTACCGCATGGAATACGGCTCGCAGAATCCGGCGGAGATTATCGGGGTGGGGATTGCGGCAACGATGCTTACGACACTGGTTGGTACGCTTGCGGCGAAGGCATTGGAGGGGAGGGGATAGCGTGGGGATACTGCTGATGATATCCGATCTGCTGATTCCTGTTACGGTGCTGTGCATTGTGGTATTCGGGTGCTTGCAGCGAATGGATATTTATGAGGTGTTTCTGGAGGGGGCGAAGGAGGGTCTGCAGACGGTTCTGGATATTTTGCCGACCCTAATCGGTCTGATGATGGCGGTGGAGGTGATGCGCGCAGGGGGGCTCTTGGACATTCTGGTGCGGCTGATTCGTCCGGCGGCAGAGGCAGTCGGCTTTCCGGCAGAGCTGGCACCGTTAAGTCTGGTGCGGCTGGTTTCCTCCTCCGCGGCAACCGGACTTCTGACCGACCTTTTTGCGAAGTATGGCCCGGATTCCTTTCTGGGCAGAACGGCCTCTGTCATGATGAGCTGCACGGAAACGGTGTTTTATACGATGAGCCTGTATTTTCTTTCTGTCGGGATTCGGAAAACGAGATATACGCTGCCCTGCGCCCTTCTGGCAAACCTTGTCGGCATCTTTGCGGCCGTGGCACTG
Organism: Clostridium sp. MCC345; assembly: GCF_018785345.1. Lineage (NCBI taxonomy): Bacteria > Bacillati > Bacillota > Clostridia > Eubacteriales > Clostridiaceae > Clostridium > Clostridium sp. MCC345. The sequence goes on along the minus strand of NZ_WQPP01000032.1, from coordinate 30,210 downwards.
GTGCGGCTTGTTTTTTGAGGTTGGATAGGGTATAATCGTAGCATATACTTACAAAGGAAGCACTTGTTTTTATCATTCTGGAAAACGAAGGAAACCGAAAAGAGCGGCTGAAAGCGGCGTTTCGGACGGTTCTTTTTTGAGAGAGGGAATACTATGAAGAAATGGATGACGATTCTGGCAAGTCTGCTTCTGCTCAGCGGCTGCGGCGCAAAGGAGGATACCTTTAGTCTCAGTGCTGCCGAGCAGGAGGCGTATGAGGAATCCATCGACAAGGTGACAGAGGATTTTTATTGGGAATATGACCACAGCAGCCTGAGTTTTGGGGCGGCAGTTGTGCCGGAGGCGACGGAGGAAAATGAACGGCTGTTTGATGCCTCCTCCGCCTGCGAATATAACCTGAAGGGAAAGGCAGGACAGGATGCCGTACTGGCGCAGGCGGCGCTGCTGCACTATAACGGCGATGCGGCAGGGACACTGCAATGCTGGTTTGTAGGCGGCTCTCTGGCAGGGGTGGCCTACAGCGGTGGCTATGATAACGGCTATTACAGCCTGAAGGAGCGCAACCCGTTTCTGGCGGACGGCGGCTTTCGGGCGTATGAAAGCTGGACAGGGATGCCGACCTCCTTCCGCATGGGCAGAGGGGAATTTTCCGCAGAGGGGATTTACTCTGTCGGGCAGGATGCGAAGGGACGGCGGCTGGCGGTTTCCATTCGTGGCGGCAAGGCAGAGGTCTACCGCTATTCCAACGGGCTGAGCCGTTACCGCAGCTTTTCCTATGGGCGCGGCTTAGAGGCGACCTCGGCGGCGTTTTTAAAGGAGGATGACGCAAGACTGGCGGTTCTGGTTTCCAGTATTGAGGAAAGCGGCGAGGGCGAAAGCGAAAAGACCTATACGCGCGCGGAACGGGTGATGCTTTACGATTCCAGACTGAACGTGGCAGGGGAAATCCCTCTGGAGGGGGAGCTTTGCACTGCACTGGGCGCGGAGAACGGCAGGCTGTATCTTTTTATTGATAAAAATATGGAGATTTATGAGGAAAAGGACGGCAGCTGGCAGAATACCGGCACAAGAAAGCTGCGCCATCAGGTGACGCAGTGCCACATCACGGATTTGGATGGGGACGGTGTAAAGGAATATATTCTGACGGACGGGATGGATTTGTATGTTTACCATGCGGTGAATGACAGCTTCCGTAAGCTTTGGAGTACGCATGTGGGCGTGGAAAACTTCTATGGCCCGCTTATGAGCGGCGACCTGAATGGGGACGGCGTGCAGGAAATTTATGCCTGCGATACCACGGCTACCACGATTCGATATATCCTGACGGAAAAAGGACTGAAAACCGCGAATGAGGATATCCAGTACGGACAGTGCATCTATCCCTGCGATTTTGACGGAAACGGCAGGGAGGACTACTGGTTCGTTGCGGATAATGAGGACAGAAGGGGACAGCTCTATCTGGCTGCGGAGGAATAAAAATGACGGAATCCGAGAAATATATGACAGAAGCACTGGCGGAGGCGGAGAAGGCGCTTGCGGCAGGCGAGGTGCCGATTGGCGCGGTGATGGTGCGAAACGGCGAGATTATCGCAAGAGGGCATAACCTGCGCAATACCGACAAAAATCCTCTGCGCCACGCGGAGATTGACGTGATTGATGCGGCGGCGAAAGTCGTGGGGGATTGGCGGCTGGAGGATTGTGTGCTTTATGTTACCGTAGAGCCTTGCCCGATGTGCGCGGGGGCAATCGTGCAGGCACGCATCCCAAGGGTGGTTTTCGGGACAAGAAACAGCAAGGCAGGCTGCGCCGGCTCTGTGCTGGATGTGCTGAATGAACCAAGGCTCAACCATCAGGTGGCAGTGGAGGAGGGCGTTTTGCAGCCCCAATGCAGCGAGATTATGAAGCGATTTTTTAAGCGTTTTCGTAAAAATGCCAATGCAGCGCCATTGACAGAAAACCAATGAGCGTGTATAATAACATAGTTATATCAGTGAAATTCTCCTGTGGCTTCGGCTTGGGAGTGATGATATTTCCGCACTAGCCGGGGTGGTAGCGGTGCCCTGTACTCACAATCCGCTATAGTGAGGGTGATGCTCGCTTTCGACGCAGGGCTTGATGGTCTGCCCTTTGAAAGCGGTGTTGAAGTTTGGGTCTTACGCAACATGAGCCTGTGAATCGTGTCAGGGTCGGAAGGCAGCAGCACTAAGCAGTCTACTTGTGTGTGTAGTAAGGGTGCCTGAATGGAGCCGTGGAAGAAGGTAACGCGTGGGGCGCTGTGGCAACAGCGGGTGTGCGGACCTTATTTATTTTTGAAACAATCAAAACAGCAAAAAAAGCAGGGCTGTGGCTTTCGCCGACAACACCTGCTTTTTCTTTTATGCTTTTTTCTTATTTTGCTAAAATTTCATCAATTTGCTTCTGCACACTTGCCATGGTCTTTTCGTTATCCAGACCGCCCACGATGACATCACCTACAATATTGCCTTCGCTGTCAATGAGAACAGAGGTGGGGAAGGTCATTACAGAAAGTGCCAGCTTACCTGCCTCGCTATCGGAATCGAAATAGATGTTCTGATAGGATGCACCCTGCTTTTTCATAATTTCCTTTGCGGCAGCAATGGTATCCTCGTTTTCATCCAGAGTTTCCACGTTGATGCCGACAACGGCACCGCCCTTTTCCTGTAGGGAATCATGCAGCTTTTGCAGGGCAGGCAGCTCCCCAACGCAAGGACTGCAGCCGTTGAACCAGAAATTTACCAGAGTTACGCTATTGTTGGTAAACAGGCTTTCATCTACGGCATTGCCGTCAAAGTCCTTGCCGGTAAAGGCGGGAAAGCTCTTTGCGCTGTCCAGAGAGGTGCCTGTGGGGTTGCTGTCCTCCTGCGGCAAAGCGGCAAGCTGCTCTTCCAGAGCCTTGATTTTTTTGACATCCTCACTCAGGGTCTTGAAATCCTCGCTGCTCAGCTGATCCTTTATATTTTCCAGTGCCATTTTCAGAAAATCGGCATAATCGCCTGTTTGAGAGCCGACAGTGTCCTTATCTACCGCATTAAAAGCGAGATCCCATAAATCCTGATGCTCTGCGATGATTTCATTTTCCTGCTGAATCAGTTCCTCCGCGCTTTGCTTTGCCTTGCCGCAGGCAGTGAAGCCGAGGACGAAAATAAGAGAGACTGCGAAAAGTAAAATTCTTTTTTTCATTTTGTTTCCTCCGTTTTCTGTTTTTTACATCCGTATTGATAGTGAATTGCTTGTGTGGGACAGGCTGTGATGCAGGCACCGCAGCGGATACATTCGTTATGATTCGGTGTCTGAGGAACAGCAACGTCCATTTTGCACACCCTGCCGCATTTGCCGCAGGAGATACATTTGTTTTGATCCACCTGAAGTTGCAAAAGGGAAATGCGGTTAAACCATGCGTAAAACGCACCCAAGGGGCAAATCCATTTGCAGAAGGGGCGATAGAACAGTATGCTTAGGATAATCACAGCCGCAAGCACACAGCTTTTCCATGCAAACAGCGAGCCGAGGGCGGAGCGGATGCTCGTGCTGGCGAGGGAGAGCGGAATGGCACCCTCCAACACCCCCTGCGGACAAAGATATTTGCAGAAGAAGGGGTTTCCCATGCCGACTACGTTTACCACAAGCGCAGGCAGAAGAAAAACCATAACAACCAAAATGAGATATTTCAGATAGCGAAGACCACTGAGTTTTTTGGTTGAAAATTTCTTTGTCGGGATTTTATGCAGCAGGTCCTGAAACCAACCGAACGGGCAGAGAAAGCCGCAGACAAATCTTCCCAGCAGAACGCCGATGAAAATCAACATTCCCGTGATATAATAGGAAAACTTGAACTTTGAGGAGCCGACCACTGCCTGCATGGCCCCGATGGGACAAGCACCCGCTGCCCCCGGGCAGGAATAGCAATTCAGACCGGGTACGCAGACCTGCTTGGTGCTGCCCTGAAAGATGGTGCCTTTCAGGAAATTTGGCAGATGGAGGTTGCTCAAAAGCGTTGCCAAAAGCTGAATACCTCCTCGTATTCTTGCCAGAAGATAGGATTTTATTTGTTTTTTAGCCAATGCCGACACACTCCAGACATAATTTGATTGCTTTAGAGAGCACAACAGCTGCCTCTCCGCGATATGCGCCGTAGCCCATCATGCCGATGCCGAGTGCAAGAGCGACAAGCTGAAAAACCGGCGTTGCGAGTTCTTTTTTCATGGATTTCTTCCTTTCGTTCAAGGGGGGACTGTTTCGTTTTTATTTTTTTGATGAAACCAGTATACAACATCCGAAATAAAATCTCTGTTAAGAAAAATCTTAATTTTTATTTTATTTCTTTATGGTATACTAAAAAAGGAAAAAAGTGAAGGAAATCGGAAAGGAGGCAGAGCCATGAAGCTTTTGGTGGTTGAGGATGAGCGGATGCTTTGCGATACCATCGCCAAAAGCCTGCACCATGCAGGCTATGAGGTGGATTGCTGCTATGACGGGGCAGAGGCGTTGGAGCGGCTTTTGATAGAGCAGTATGACTTGATTGTGCTGGATTTGCATTTGCCGGGGATGGACGGCATGGAGGTTTTGGAGCGGCTGCGCCAAACGGATGCGGAAACAAAGGTGCTGATTTTATCCGCACGCAGTCAGGTTGCGGATAAGGTTGCGGGCCTGGATGCAGGGGCGAACGATTATCTGGAAAAGCCCTTTCATTTGCAGGAGCTGGCGGCAAGGGTGCGCAGCCTGACACGCAGGCAGTTCATTCAGCAAAGCACAGCCTTGGTTTGCGGCGGCATTTCCTTTGATACCCGCACCAGAGAGACCCTTGTAAATGGGAAGCAGATTCGTCTGACCAGAAAGGAAAAGGGGATTCTGGAATATCTGCTTTTGCATCAGGGCAGACCAATCAGCCAGGAGGAGCTGATGGAGCATGTCTGGGACGGCAGTGTGGATGCCTTCAGCAATTCCATTCGGGTGCATATTTCTGCGCTGCGAAAGAAGCTGAAGGCAGAGCTGAACTATGACCCGATTACAAACAAGGTCGGGGAAGGATATCGGATAGGGGGAGAGCGGAAATGAAGCGACTTTCTTTACAATGGAGACTGACGCTGATGACGGCGGTGCTGATTGCCGCTACCTGTATTTTTTTGAATCTGGCACTTTCCAGAGCAGGCATGTTTTATATGGATAAGCTGGGGCAGGCCATCTTCCATCAGACACCGACGGCGGATTTTATGATTTCCATTCCTGACGCGGATGTGGAGCAGCTTCCTCCCGATTTTGAAATACAAATCAACGATACCAAGAAAATTTTTACGCTCAGCAGCTGGCTGATTACCCTTCTGATTACGCTGGTGAGCGGCTGTATTACTTATTTTGTGAGCGGCTATGCCCTTAGACCGCTCAGAAGCTTTTCCGACAGAATTGCGCAAATTCAAGTGGAGAATTTAACGCAATATCAATCGGAGGAGCAGCAGATTCCCGAATTTCAGGCACTCAGCCATTCCTTTGAGGCCATGGTGCGGCGGCTTTCGGATGCGTTTTCTTCCTTGCAGGAGTTTAACGGCAATGCGGCGCATGAATTCCGCACACCCTTGGCAATGATGCAGGCGCAGCTGGAATTATACGAGGAAATGCCGCACCCCGACATGGACGCAGAAACGGCGGAGCTGCTTGCCATGCTGAAGGAGCAGACGGAGCGGCTTTCAAAATTGGTGAAAACGCTTCTGGAAATGAGCGAAATGAACACGATTGAACGGGCGGAGGCGGTAGAGCTGACGGCACTGATTGAGGAGGTGCTGGCAGACCTTTCCCCTATGGCAGAGAAGCGGCAGATTTCACTTTTGCAGGAAGCGACGGGAGAGGTGCTTTTGCAGGGAAGTGATATTCTGCTGTATCGTCTGCTGTTTAATCTGGTGGAAAATGCCATTCGCTACAACAAAGAGGGCGGAGCGGTGCGCGTTTCGGCAGAGGAACGGGCGGATACGGTGGAGATTCTGGTGCAGGATACGGGAAGCGGGATTCCCGAAGCAGACAGAGAAACCGTTTTTCAACCGTTCTTCCGTGTGGATAAATCGCGTAGTCGGGCGTATGGCGGCGTAGGGCTGGGACTGACGCTGGTGCGGAAGATTGTGGAGCTGCACGGCGGCACAATCCGCATTGCAAAAAGCGATGCACAGGGGACAACCTTTGCTGTCACCCTGCCTGTGCATGCGGCGTAAGGAGAGTATCATTTTTCCGAAAACTGTGGTATCATAGCAAAAGAATGTCCGATTTGATTCGGAAAAAAAGAGGAGTGTGCTTATGGCTTATACGGCTTTATATCGAAAATTCCGCCCACAGACGTTTGAGAGCGTCATCGGGCAGGAGCATATCGTCAGAACGCTGAAAAATCAGATGAAAACGGGGCGTGTGTCCCATGCGTATCTGTTTTGCGGCACAAGGGGCACAGGGAAAACCTCTACGGCGAAGATTTTTGCCAGAGCCATCAACTGCACGAACCCCACGGCGGACGGCGAGCCCTGCAACGAGTGTGCCGTTTGTAAGGATATTCTGGCAGGGAGAAGTGTCAACGTGATTGAGATTGACGCGGCCTCCAACAACGGTGTGGACAACATCCGCGAGATTCGCGAGGAAGTGAAATATCCGCCGACACAGGGGAAATATAAGGTCTATATCATTGACGAGGTACACATGCTTTCGGCGGCGGCGTTCAATGCGCTTCTGAAAACACTGGAGGAGCCGCCTGCACATGTGATTTTCATTCTGGCGACAACAGACCCACAGAAGGTGCCGGCAACGATTCTTTCGCGCGTACAGCGGTTTGATTTCCGCAGGATTACCACGGAGACGATTGCCCAAACGCTGATGGGCTATCTGAAGGAGGAGGGACAGCAGGCGACCCCTGAGGCGGTGCGCTATGTGGCACATCTGGGGGACGGCTCGATGCGTGATTCGCTGAGTATTTTAGACCAGTGCCTTGCGTTTTTCAGCGGCGAGGAGGTGACGCTGGAAAAGGTACTGGACATTATGGGTGCGGTTGACCAGACGATTTTCTTTGAAATGACGGACGCGCTTGCGAAACGGGATGCGAAAGAGGCAATGCTTCTGGTGGAGCAGATGATGCAGGACGGGAGAGACGTGAAGCAATTTGTGACGGAGCTTTTGCAGCATTTGCGGAACCTGCTGATGGCGGCAACGCTGCCCGATGTGACGCGGATTCTGGATTTATCCGCGGAGGACGGAGAACGGCTGAAAAAGGCGGCAGGAGTGCTTTCTCCGGAGGAGCTGATTTATTTCATCGGGAAATTTTCCGATTTGCAGAGCGAAATGAAATGGGCAACGAATGAGCGGATTCTGCTGGAGGTGGAGCTGATGAAGCTTTGTGCGCCATGGACGGAGAAGGATTTGACTGCCCTGGCGGCAAGACTGGGCGAGCTGGAGCGGAAGATGGAAGAAGGCGTGCCGGCTGCCATCACGCAGGCGGCACCGACAGAAAAGCCGAAGGAAAAGCCAAAGCCCAAGCGCAGACCTCCTGCATTGCCAGAGGACAGGAAGGAAGTACAGGAGAAATGGGCGTTGCTGCGAAATGATGTGAATGATGCGGTGCTGAAGGCGAAGCTTGCACAGGTGGAAATCGGCTTCAAGGAGGATGAATTTCTCTATCTCATCTGCGCATATCCTGCGCTCACGGATATGATTCAGCGCGGCATGGACAAGATTGCGGCAGTTCTGGAGAAGGAAACGGGCAAAAGCTTCGAGCTGCGAACCACCACGAAGGATGAATATGAAAAATGGAGAGAAGCGGCATACGGCAAGGAGGAGGAGACACCCTCTGCGGAGGCGGATGCGGAATTTGCAAGCCTTCTGGGGCAGTATTTTCCGGAGGCGGATGTGGAATGACACTTGCCAGACGGCGCAATTTCAGATAAAATAAGAAAGATTAGGTTTATGAAATATAAGGAGGAATCAGACATGGCAAAAGGCGGTTTTCCCGGCGGCATGGGTGGTATGAATATGAATAACCTCATGAAGCAGGCGCAGAAAATGCAGAAACAAATGATGGAAAAGCAGGAGGAGCTGCAGGCAAAGACATTGGAAATGACCAGCGGCGGCGGCGCTGTGAAGGTTGTCATCACAGGGAAAAAGGAAATTCAGGAGCTGAAAATCAACCCCGATGTGGTAGATCCCGATGATGTGGAAATGCTGGAGGATTTAATCATTTCCGCTGTGAACGAGGCAATTCGTCAGGTAGAGGAAATGTATAACGCAGAAATGGGCAGAATGACCGGCGGCTTAGGCGGTATGTTCTGATAAAGAAGGGACAGCATGAATTATTACGGCAACCCGATGACAAGGCTCATTGAGGAACTGGCGGCACTGCCGGGGATTGGCGGAAAATCCGCACAGAGACTGGCATTTCACATCATCAATTTGCCAAGAGAGAAGGTGGCGGCGCTTTCCGAAGCCATTCTTGCGGCGAAGGACGAGGTGAAATACTGTTCTGTCTGCTGCAACCTGACAGAGGAGGAAATCTGCCCCGTCTGCGCGAACCCGAAGCGCGACCATTCGGTGATTATGGTGGTGGAGGACCCCAGAGATATGGCGGCGTATGAACGGACGAAGGAATTCCATGGCGTGTATCATGTGCTGCATGGAGCAATTTCTCCCATGACGGGCATTGGCCCGCAGGATATTCATATTCGGGAACTGCTCAGCCGCATAGACGGCACGGTGGAGGAGGTCATTCTTGCGACCAACCCGAATGTGGAGGGGGAGGCAACGGCGATGTATCTTGCAAAGCTGCTGAAGCCCTTGGATGTGAAGGTGACAAGAATCGCAAACGGTGTTCCGGTTGGCGGCGATTTGGAATATGTGGATGAGATTACGCTTTCCAGAGCCTTGGAGGGCAGGAGAGAACTATAAAGAAGCATAAAAAAAGAAGCGAAGGAAATCAGAAGCTGATAGCCTTCGCTTTTTTATGCGCATTACATGAAATAGGACAGGGTCAGACCGACACCGCCTGCCAGAGAGCAGGCAATGACAAGGGCTTCGACCGCCTTGGTGTAGCCGCTGATGAGGTTGCCTTCCAGCAGGTCACGCATGGACTTTGCGAAGGTCATACCCGGCAGAAGCGGCATGATGCTGCCGATGATGATGGTGCCGATATGCGCCGAGGGGAAGCGCGGCTGAATGAGGCAGGCAAGACATGCTGCCGCAACACCACCCAGAAACGGCCCGAAGAAATAGGGGATTTTCTTTTTGCCAAGCCAGATATCCAGACAGCCTAAAAACAGCCCGATGACAAAGGCAATGCAGCCATCCAGAAAGAAGGGCGTATCCAGAAAGGAGCAGCAGCCCGAAATCAGACCGTAGCCGAAAACGCGAATCGGGAGGGGATAGAAGGAAAACTGATGGATTTCCTTCAGACGCTCAATGGCCTCATCCAGAGAGATTTTGCCCGAAACAAAGGCGCGGGACATATCATTGACCTCGCAGACCTTTTCAAAATTGATGGTACGGGTGCGGACACCGCGCATCATGGAAAGGGGACCCTTTTCCTCACGCGGGAGGGTGACGATGAGGGCGGTGGAGATGGCGGTTGCTTCGATTTTTTCTCTGCCTGTGGTGGAGAGAATCCGTTTCATGGTATCCTGCACACGGAAGGTTTCTGCGCCGTTTTTCAGCATGATTTCGCCTGCATCCAGAGCGAGATTGATAAGCTTCGTATCGTTATCCATAAGGCGTTTCTCCTTTCGTTTGATAAAATTCGGCTCAGCTGTTTTTTCTCTTTAATCTGGGGAAGAAAGAGAACCATGCCTGCGGCAGAACCAGAATGATAACAGAGCCGATGCCGATGGCACCTGCCAGCTTTAGCGCAGTCAGAATATTTGCGGTTGTTTCCAGCACGCGGCTTTCCATGGCAGAGGTGATGCAGCGATAGACCGCCGCACCGGGTACCAAAGGCAGGATGCCGGGGATATGATAGACAATCGTCGGGAGCATGCGGTGGTAGGAAAGAAAGCGCGCAAAGCCTGTTGCGGCAAAGGTTGCCAGAAGCGTTGCCAGAAAGGACGAGCCATCATGCCGAAGGACAAGCTGATAAACCAGCCAGCAGAGGAAGGCGGTCAGCCCGCAATAGGGGATTTCCTTCCGGGGGGCATTGCAGACGATGGCATAGCCTACGCTTGCAAAGAGCGCAACCAAGGGATGCACAAGATAGAAAAACAAGGTTGTATTCATAGGATTTCCTCCGTTCATTCAGTCATTTGAAACAGCGTCAGCGCAACAGCAACCCCTGCGGCGATGGAGCAGGCAATGAGCAGAACCTCAACCACCTTGGAATTGCCGCTGATGAGGTTGCCCTCAAGCAAATCTCGCATTGCCTTGGAAAGCGCAAGCCCCGGCAGAAGCACCTTCATGGTACCGATAATCAGCTTATCCAGCTGGGTGGCAGGAAGGAACACATGCGCCGTGCAGGCGGCAAGACCCGTAACCAGACCGCCCATCAGAGGGGCGACAAAGAAGGGAATCTTCTTGCGTTCCAGATAGACCAGCGTACAGCCCATGAGAAGGGCAATGACGAAGGATACCAGAAAATCCTGCACAGAGCCGCCGACCATAAACGCAAAGCAGGCACCGCTGAGAGCATAGCCGAAGACGCGCGTGCGGAACTTGAAATTCGGGGCATGATAAATATTTCGGCAATGGTCTAAGGCTTCGGTGACGCTGATTTTGCCGGAGACGAAGGCGCGGGACATATCATTGACGGCGCAGATTTTTTCAAAATTCAAATCGCGGTTTTTGACGGCGCGCGCCATAGAGAGAGGGCCCTTTTCCTCTCGTGGCAAGGTGACCATCAGAAGGGTACACATTGCCAGGGCTTCTATTTTTTCCTTGCCGGAAACGGAGAGAATCCGCTGCATGGTATCCTGCACACGGAAGGTTTCTGCGCCTGAGGCAAGCATGATTTCGCCTGCATCAAGGGCAAGGTTAATCAGTTGGGTATCGTAATCCATAGCCGGGGTTCCTTTCTAAAAAATTAAGTCAAAAACAGGTTTTTGACTTGTTGGACAGAAGAATAAACTGACAAGTTCCGTCAGCATAAATGCTTAGAAACTTGCAGTTTTCCTCGAGTGGGCAAAGCCCGCTCTGCGGATGCCATTCGGGACACCGAAACGGTTTCCCGAACCCTTCCGCGGTAGTTCGGCAACTTATCGTGTTGCACCTTCTTTAGTGTAGTCATTTTCCGGAAAAAGTAAAGTAAAATTATTTTAAGTTTTTTTGAAATTTTTGTGAAAAGCGACAGGCGCTTTCCCCGTAATTTCCCTAATTGAGAAAAGAAGTATTTGCCATTTTAAAAAAATATGCTATAATCAAGGAAATAAAGCAAAAAGCTGGGGGTGCTGATGCAGCTGAGAGGATGAAATGCCAACCCTTTGAACTTGATGTGGTTAATGCCAACGGAGGGAAGCGAAACAAGGAAAGCAAACAGACCTTTTCCCGATGGGAGAAGGTCTTTTCTATTGCGGAGGAAAGGAAAAAGAAAGGAAGAAGAACATGAGCTTGACAGACAGATTATATGCAGTGGCAAAGCCTATCTGGGACGGGTACCTGGAACAGCCCTTTGTAAAGGAACTGGGCGAAGGGACACTGCGCGAGGACAGATTCCGTTTTTATATGGTGCAGGATTATCGTTATCTTTTGCAGTATGCGAAGGTATTTGCGATGGGCGTGGTGAAAACAGAGGACGAGGCACTGATGACACGCTTTTCCTATATGGTGCATGATACCTTGGATGGCGAAATGAATATCCATAAGGCGTATATGTCCCGTCTGGGGATTACGGAGCAGGAGGTAGCAACCACGAAATCCACACTGACGAATCAGTCCTACACCTCCTATATGCTGGATGAGGCATATAAGGGCGGCCCTCTGGAAATTCTGGTGGCGGTGCTTTCCTGTGCATGGAGCTATCAGATGATTGGGGAGCACCATCAGCATGTACCGGGGGCATTGGAGCATCCTTTGTACGGCGAATGGGTGCGCGGCTATTGCAGCAAGGAATACTGCGAAACCACACAGGAAATCATTGATCTGGTAAACGAACTGGGGAAGGATATTTCTGCGGAAAGAGAAGCGCATCTGAAGGAGATTTTTGAAAACTGCAGCCGCTATGAGGCAATGTTCTGGGATATGGCTTATGAGGAGATCCCTGAATAAAAAGGGCTCTGCAAGAGAAGCTTTGCAGACAGAAGGAATGGTGTACAGATGATGTTGGAATTTAAAAATGTTTCCTTCCGCTATGCGGTGGACGAGTTCCCCATGATGGAGAACCTTTCCTTTTCCGTAGAGGAGGGGGATTTCGTTTCGATCATCGGGGCGAGCGGCTGTGGCAAAAGCACGATTTTCCGTTTAATCAACGGATTGGAGCAGCTGCAGAAGGGCGAGATTCTGGTGAACGGGAGACCCATCCGCGAGCAGAAGCAATACAGTGCCTTTATGCCGCAGAAGGATTTGCTTTTTCCATGGCGGACGATTGAGAAAAATATCTGTTTGCCGATGGAGCTGGCAGGTGTGCCTGCGGCGGAACAGGCGAAGCGGTGCAGGGATGTGCTGACGCAGGTGGGGCTTCTGGAATATATGAAAAAATACCCGAAGGATTTATCGGGCGGCATGAAGCAGAGGGTTTCCTTTGCGCGCACGCTGCTTTCGGGGGCGGATATGCTCCTGCTGGATGAGCCGTTTTCCGCACTGGACTACCTGACGAGGGTGGAAATGCAGGAATGGCTGCTGGAGCAATGGGAGCATTACCATAAGACGATTCTTTTTATCACGCATGACGTAGAGGAGGCGGTGTTCCTGTCGAAGAAGATTTTTGTGATACAGGACAGACCGTTTTCTTCGATGGAGATGGTAGAGGTGCCTCTGCCTGCCCATCGGGACAGAAATGATCTGAAAAAGCCCGAAATCGTCGATTTGAAGGAACGGCTGATTGGGAAGCTGAGAAGGAGTGTGCGCTTATGAAACGAAACATTTCTTCTTTGATACTGGTATTTATCCTCCTGCTTTTCTGGCAGGGGGCGGCAATGGGCATCAATGCGGCGTATATCCTGCCCTCGCCCACGCAGATTCTGGTACGGCTGTGGGAGCTGAGAGAGCCGCTGCTTCTGGTGCATCTGCCGGCAACGATGGGCGTTACTGCACTGGGGCTTTGCATTTCCGTGGTGCTGGGGCTTTTGCTTGCGATTTCGATGGACTGGAATCCGAGACTGGAAAAAACGCTTTACCCCGTTATCATTGCATCCCAGACGATTCCCACAACGGCCCTTGCGCCGCTGTTTATCCTCTGGTTTGGCTACGGCATCTGGAGTAAGGTGCTTGTGACAATTCTGATGACGTTTTTCCCGATTGCGATTACCGTTTTTGACGGTCTGAAGGGGACGAAGCGGGAAATGGAGGAGTTGCTTTTTACCTACGGTGCAACAAAAAAGGATATTTTTTTAAAGCTGAAGCTGCCGACGGCTCTGCCGCATTTCTTTTCCGCAATTAAGATGTCTGTGCCGATGAGCGTAATCGGGGCGGCAATCGCGGAATGGCTTGGGGCGCAGAAGGGGCTTGGCTATTTCAGCAAACGAATGATGACACAGCTGGACGGTGCAGGGGTTTTTGCGCCTGTGGTATTGCTGTCCGTTGTGGCAATGGTGGCAGTTGGCATCATTATCCTGATAGAAAAGAAAATCATCACATGGAGAAAAGAGCTGTAACGGCTCGCGGAACGAAGGGAGAAGGTAAGCTATGAAAAAGAAACTGATGGCACTTGGCATGGCGGCGGTGCTGGCATTCGGTGCGGCAGGCTGCGGCGGCGGAACCGATGCAAAAACGGATGATACGGCTCTGGAGGATTTTAACATTGTTCTGGACTGGTATCCCAATGCGATTCATTCCTTCCTGTATGTAGCGCAGGAGAAGGGCTATTTTGCGGACGAGGGACTGAACCTGGTTATCAACTTTCCTGCCAACACAAATGACGGCATTTCCATGCCGGCGGCAGGCAAGGCGGATATCGGGATTTACTATTTGCAGGATGCAATCCAGACGGCAGTAGAGGAAAATGTTCCCATTGTTTCTGTCGGTGCAGTGACACAAAGCTCTCTGAATGTTGTGATTTCCCTTGCAAAAAGCGGCATCAAGGGTGCGGAGGATTTGGCAGGCAAGAAAATCGGTTATAGCGGTACGGCTCTTTCCGAGGCACAGATTGCATCTATGCTGAAAAACGTAGGGCTGTCTGCGGATGACTGCCAGTTTGTAGATGTCGGCTTCGACCTTTTGACAGCAACCACAACCGGACAGGTGGATGCAACCACAGGCAACATGGTAAACCACGAGGTACCGCAGCTGGAGGAGGAAGGCTTTGATATCAACTATTTCTACCCCACCGATTACGGCGTTCCCCAGAGCTATGAGCTGGTATTTTTGGCAGGGAAGGATGCAGTGGATAAAAACCCCGAAAAAATCGAGAAATTCCTGCGTGCCTGCCGCAAGGGCTTTGACTTCATGAAGGAAAACCCTGAGGAAGCATTGCAGATTCTGCTTGACCACCAGAATGAGGAAAACTTCCCGCTTTCCAAAACAGTGGAAACAAAGAGCATGGAGATTCTACTGCCCGTAATGGAAACAGAGGATGCGAAGTTCCTGTCTCAGGATGTTTCCGTATGGCAGAATAATGCGGATTGGATGTATGAAAATGGGATTCTGAAGGAAAAGGCGGATGTTTCCTTCCTGGTTAAAAATTTACTGGATGAATAAATAAAGGCAATCAAAAAGCCCCCTATCTTAGGATAGGGGGCTTTGTTGTATGTCTGATTTCGACTTAGGATTATACATTGAAGCGGAACAGCACTACATCGCCGTCCTTCATGACGTATTCTTTGCCTTCGGAGCGGACTAAGCCCTGCTCCTTTGCGGCATTATAGGAGCCCAGACGCATGAGGTCATCATAATGCACAACCTCTGCGCGGATGAAGCCACGTTCAAAATCGGAATGGATTTTGCCTGCCGCCTGCGGTGCCTTTGTGCCCTTGGTGATGGTCCACGCGCGGGATTCCTGCGGCCCTGCGGTCAGATAGCTGATTAAGCCCAGAAGCTTATAGCTTGCGGCAATCAGGCGATCCAGACCACTGGTTTCCACGCCCAGCTCGGCAAGGAATTCCTTTTTGTCCGCTTCGTCCAAATCGGAGATTTCCTCCTCGATTTTTGCGCACAGCACGAATACCTCGTTATGCTCTGCGGCGGCATATTCTCTGACTCTGCCGACAAATTCGTTGGATGCACCGTCATCCGCCAAGTCATCCTCTGTGACATTTGCGGCATAAAGCACGGGCTTTGCAGTCAGAAGTGTCAGGGTCTGCACGAATTCATAATCCTCGGGGGCATCAAATTCCACGCTTCTTGCGGACTTGCCTGCCTCCAGCGCTTCCTTCAGCTTCAAGAGAATATCCAGTTCTCTTTGCAGGGATTTATCCTGCTTTGCGAGCTTTACGGTTTTGGAAATGCGGCGTTCCAGAATTTCGATATCGGAGAAAATCAATTCCAGATTGATGGTTTCAATATCACGGATGGGGTCGATGGAGCCGTCCACATGGACAACGTTTGTGTCCTCAAAGCAGCGGACAACATGACAGATGGCATCCACCTCGCGGATATGGCTGAGGAATTTATTGCCAAGGCCCTCGCCCTTGGATGCACCGCGTACCAGACCTGCAATATCGACAAATTCGATTACCGCGGGTGTTGTTTTTGCGGAATCATACATTTCTGTCAGCCTTGCCAGGCGTTCATCGGGGACGGGAACTACACCCACGTTGGGGTCGATGGTGCAGAAGGGGTAATTGGCTGCCTCTGCCTTGCCCAGTGTCATAGAATTAAATAAGGTGCTTTTGCCCACGTTGGGCAGACCTACGATACCTAATTTCATAGTTTTTTTCTTCCTTTCGGTTTTTCTGCATTTGAAAAGGAGGATAACCCTCCTATACTATCCTAATAGTATAGCGAAAAGGAAACGGCTTGGCAAGGCGAAACCTCAGCATTTCCCGTCTTTTTTGTCTTTTCTCCCCTTTTTCTCTTTTTTGTCTTTTCCGCCCTTTTTGCATTTTCTGCCCAGAACGGCGAAGGCGGACAGAAGGAGAAAGAAAAGACCTGCAAAGGCACCATAGTTTCTCAGATCGTTCTTTGTGATGAAAACACCGTTTGCCGGAGTTTCATGGATTGCTTTTGCCGGAACGCGTGTGTGGGTTCTTTTTTCCTGCATAAGAAAGACCTCCTTTATAAAAAATAAAGTTTTCTGTTTTTCTTTAGTATACACCTTTTTTGGAAAGATGGGATGAAAAATCCTGTTTTGATAAAAAAAGAATATAAAATGGGGGCGAAGGGAGAAGGAAGGCGTTAGGGAGAAAAAAGAGGGAGGCAACGGCGGTTTTGCCTGAGAGATTAAAGAAACCTTAAGACCTTGGGACTAGGCAGAGGGGCGCAGTTATGATATAATTTATAGTGACATTTCGGCAGATGTGCCGGATGGAACAGTGGAAAGAGGAATTTATAAGAACAATAAATAGAAAACGAAAATCAAAGGGGGTAAAAGTTATGAAGCGCAAGTTCGCGTTAATCCTGTCTGCGGTGATGGCAGCTTCCAGCCTGCCCTTGACAGCCTATGCGGCAAATTTCAAGGATATCAACGATGTGCCCTGGGCAGGGGCGGAAACAGTCATCAACAGTGTGGCGGACAAGGGCCTTTTAAGCGGCTATGAGGATGGTACCTTCCGTGCGAAAAACAACGTAACCTACTGCGAGGCAATGCAGATGGTTTACAATGTGCTGGTGAAAACAGGGGTTGCAAAATCCATGGATGCGGTGGAGGCGTATGCCTACATGGGTACGCTGGATACATATCAGGTGCCGAAATGGGCGCAGATGGCAGTTGCCTATGGGCTGAAGAACGGCATCATTGACATGCAGCTGGTGGCAACAAAATTTGCAGGCGGCAACACAGCGGCAACAAGAGAGGATGTTGCGCTGCTGTTCGGCAATGCGCTTGGGATGTATTATGACAAGGAAAAGGATGCGGCAGAGGCAAAGAAGTTTGCGGACTACTGGAGCATTTCCGGCGAGAGACTGGTGCAGATTGACCTTCTGAAAAGACTGGGTGTTGTGAGTGGGGACAACTACAATAACTTCAACCCCAAGAAGAACATCAACCGTGCGGAAATGGCTGTTATGCTGAACAAGACAAACGGCATCCTGACAGAGGGCGTTGAGGAAAGCGGCACGATTACGAAAATCAATGTAAATGAAGGGAAATATTATTACATTCAGGTGAGCCTGGATAAGGGCGGCACAGAAGGCATCCAGGCTACTCTGGGCGAATTCCCCGTTTATGTAGGCAATACGACAGAAACCATCTCTCTGAGCAAGCTGAGCGAAGGGGATAAGGTTTCGATGGTACTCAGCGGCGGCAAGATTACTGCGCTGAGACAGACAAAGGGTACAACCAATCAGGAAAAATATGACCTAACAGGCTATGTGACGGCATATAAGGATGAAAAGATTTCCTTTGATAATGAAAATACAGGAGAATCTCTGAGTTTGAAGCTGGAAGGCGATGCAAAAATCTATGTGGGCGGGGAAAAGGTTTCTCGGACACAGATGAAACAGCTCTTGGAGGATCACCCTAATCAGTATGCTTTTGCAGGCATTAACACAACAATCGAGAGGGAAAAGGTAAACGGCAGTTATCAGGATGTGACACATGTACAGGAAATGTATATCACATTTATGGATGAATACACAACCTCCGGCGAGGTGGATACCTTTAATACAAACAGCGTGGTTGTAAAGCTGAACGGCAGCGGCAAGGAAAATTATTATTTTGCAGATAACTGTGTATTTTATATCGGCGACACAAAGAGCACGGCAGCGGCGCTGAAAAAGATGGCAGACGAGGGCACAACCTATGTGAAGCTGACAAAGAATGCAAATGGCAAGGTATCCAAGATTATTATGTCCGAGGACACCTTTGCGGAAAACAAGAAGGACACAAGCAAGGTTTATACGGTAAAAAGCTTTACCACAAAGAAGATGATTCTGACACTGAACGGGGAGGAAACTACATATAATTTTGGCTCTGCAAATCCGGTAGAAAATATCCAGTTCTACAAATTTGCGTATGATTCTGATCAGAGTCCGAAGGATGGCGACTGGGAAGAACTGAAAAACGTAACTGCGGCGGAAAGTTTTGTGGACAATGCGGATGCAGATGATGATACTGTATACTGCAAGTTTGTGCTGAACCGTAGTGGCAAGCTGACAGGTGTTTATCTTTCCGGGTATGCAAGAGCGTGGTCTGTTGCCAGCGATGAAAAGACAGAGCGCAAGGGTACGGTTGCATCCATTCAGAATGACGTGTTGAAATTTAAGACTTCTTCCAACACATATACATTACAGACCAGATATGCAGACGGGGATATTAAGATTGGCAGTACGGAAACCGCATCCAAAAAGCTGCTGACAAGATTCGCAAATGACCCTGCAATAGAACTGTATGCAGAAATCGTTGCGGACGGCAGCAACAAGATTCTGGAGGTTGACGCAAGACTGACAGCGGCAAGAGGTAAGCTTGTGGAACTCGACAGAGAGGATAAAATTATCAAGATTGAAACACCCGACGGCGGAGAATATAAGCTGAAAACAACCATCAAGCCGAAGCTGAAGGATGAGGATGACGATACCTTTACACTGGATGATGTTGCAACGGCAAAATATGCAGGCGAGCCAATTAAGCTTGGCTTTAACAGCAGCGGTGTGGTAAATGAGATTGCACTGGAGAATGGCCCTAACAGTACAAACGGCTCTGTCAGAGTGAAAGGCATTGCGACAGCGGCAGATGATGGTTTGAAACTGGAAGGCAGCAGTAAAACCTATACATGGCTCAGCAACAAGAAAACAAACCTGCGCGTTTACGGTTCTCCCACAGAATCTCTGGATACAGTGAAGAAGATGATTGAAGATGATAAGGTAAAGGTTTATGTGGAAGCATCTCTGGATGATGATAACAGAGTGGAAAAGCTGACGGTTTATGTGAGAGAGGCGGCAGGTGAGCTGACCTCCTGTGATGAAAGCTATGTGCGCATCAAAACTGCAAGCGGCAATAAATTCTCCTTTGCACTGCCTGCGAAGCTGAAAAGCTGTAATGTGAAGGGATTGAATCAGAAGAACTTGAAAGACGGCGATGCGGACAACAGAGGCTATCATGTTAAGCTGACATTTGGCACAGACGGCGTAGTAAGCAATATTGCAAACAGCTAATCAAGAAAATTAAAAAAGAGAAGGAGAGCGAATTACCGCTCTCCTTTTTCTGTGGGGGATTGACAGGGGGAGGATAAAAGTGTAAAATTACACTAAGTCAAAAAGTGTAAATTTACACCAATTATGCCGAAAAGGAGGTCTTTCATGAAACGAGACATCAAGCTGTACAACCTGATTTTCCCGATGTGGGGAATATATTTCTATGCCATTTTGTTTCCGTATTTTTTTGTGCTTTTGCTGCCGGCGAATTTTATTGTGGATACGGTAATGCTGCTGCTTCTGTTTTTCCTGTTCAAGGTGCCGGAGAAAAAGGAGCTTTACCGGAAGGGCATTTGGAAAGCATGGGGCTTTGGATTTCTGGCGGATTTTCTGGCGGCAGGGGTTCTGGTCATCATCAGCAGTGCGGTTTCGCTGCCATTTCATATATATGCGCCGTTTTCCTCTGTGGGAGCGTTTTTATTTGCAACGGTTGGCGTAGTTCTGGCAGGGGTACTGATTTACTTCTTCCATATAAGGTTCGTATGGAAGGGAATTCTATTAGAGGAAGGAAAGAAAAAGAAAATCGCACTAGGGATGGCGATACTGACGGCACCGTACCTGATGTATCTGTCACCGCTATAAGAAGGGAAGAAGGAGCATGACGAAGAAGGAATTTGCCGCGGCACTGGACAGTGCATTGAAGGCGGTGCGGAAGGAATATGGATTTACGCAGGAAAAAATGGCGGCGGTGCTTGGGGTTTCCAAAAAGACCCTTGTGGAGATTGAGAAGGGGCGCAGCTCTCTGGGATGGACGGGGGCGGCGGCATTTGCGGCAATTTTCCGCGAAAGCTGCATTTTGCAGGCGCAGTTCGGCGGAGATTTGGATGATTTGGTGGAGGCGCTTGCCTTTGCGGAGGCAGAGCCGCAGTACCCGAAAACAATGGGCGGAAGGGTCTGGTGGAGAGAGATATGGAAGGAGAAGGGGTATCGGATACAGCAGAATGTGGTTTCGGGGCATTTTCGCTTACTGGATAGAGAGAATCGGCGGCTGATGGCTTCGTTTACACTGGAGCGAGTGATGGAGCGGCTAAAAGAGGAGTTGCAGTAAGCGTATGGGTACAAAATGATGAATTGCACCGATACAATTATTTGTTTTACTGTGCTGCTACTGGCGGACAGACGATGGATATGATATCCTTACGATAACGAAAAAACAAGTAAGGTGGGAGATGCAAAAATGAAAACGAAAGAGCTTTGTATTCACGGCTTGCTGATTGCTTTGGTGGCAGTCTGCACGATGGTATTCCAGATTCCTGTTTCCGCAACACAGGGCTATGTACACCTGGGGGACAGCATGATTCTTCTGGTTGGGGTATTCTTCGGGGCAAGATACGGTATGGTTGCCGGCGGCATTGGCTCCGCACTGGCGGATGTTCTGAGCGGCTACAGCCATTGGGCACCCTTTACGCTGATTATCAAGGGTCTGATGGGCTGGCTGATTGGTAAGATTGCATCCGGCGCAGGCAGCAGAGCGAAATTCTACACAGGGCGTAACCTGCTGGCGGCTTTTGTTGGCGTTGCATGGATGGTATTCGGCTACTTTATCGGCGGCGGTATTTTGAAGAGCAGCTTTGCGGTAGCGGCAACCTCTATTCCCGAAAACATTGTACAGGGCGTAGCAGGTGCAGTGATTTTCTTTGTGGTAGGCGCAGCGTTCCACAAGGCGAATATTTATAAGATAGTTTCAGAACAACAATAAAGGAAAATATAAAATGAATATTTGATGCGTACTTAGAAAAACCGAAGGAGCTCCTCCTTCGGTTTTTCTTTTGCACCCGTTGACCGAGAGAGCAACGATGTGATACGATGACGGAAAAGGAGGTTTTGAGATGGAACGGCTTTTTGAGATGGACGGGCAGCTTTTGCTTTGGATACGGGAGGTTTTTGCAAGCCCTGTTATGGATAAAATTATGATTTTTATTTCCTCTCTGGCGAACAAGGGGATGCTCTGGATTGGGATTGGCGTGGTGCTTCTGCTGCTTGGCGTAAAGGGACGAAAATGGAGCAATCGCGGGCTGCTGGTGCTGCTTTCTCTGGCATTCAATATGGTTATCTGCAATCTTCTGCTGAAGCCCTTGGTGGCGCGCACGCGACCGTATGACCTGCTGGGGTACGAGATTCTGGTGCGCAGGCTGGGAGATTATTCCTTTCCTTCCGGACACACCTCGGCATCCTTTGCGGCGGCAACGGCGATTTATGCCATTGACCGCAGATGGGGAGCGGCGGCGTATGTGCTGGCGGCACTGATTGGATTTTCCCGTCTGTATTTGGGGGTACACTTTCCGACGGACGTTCTGGCAGGGGCGGTTGTCGGGATTCTGGCGGCAAAGGCGGCGCAGTGTCTTTTGGAGAAAAAAATGCATTTTAATAAATAAGATATCTTATTTATTAAATTCAAACTGGTTATTTTCTGATAAAAGATTGAAAATATTGCAGAAAAATGGAAAAAATATTGCAAACCGGCTTATTTTAAGATAAAATGGAAGTCGCTATAAAAATATGAGAGATAGAAGATAAGAGGAAGGAAGTTTAGAGCAATGGCGATACCTGTAATTTATCAGCTCATTACGATGGTCATTTTGATGATTATCGGCGTGGTGCTGCACAAGAAGAATTTTCTGTCACTGACGAATGCGAAGGGGCTTTCTATCGTGCTGACGCGCGTGGCGGTTCCCTGTAACATGGTAGTTCTGCTGCAGAGGGAATACTCTCCTGAGATTTTCAAGGGCTTTCTGGTGACCTGCGGTGCGACGTATCTGATGTGCTGCATTGGTGCGCTGCTGTTCTTTATTGTCGGCAAGGCGATGAAAATGCAGCCGAAGGAGCTGGGGCTATTCAGCGGCGGCGGCGTTTACAGCAACGTTATTTTTATGGGGCAGCCGTTGATTATGGCAATGTACGGCGTAGAGGGACTGATTTTCTGCGTAGCTGTCATGTTTACCTGCAATGTATTCCTGTTTACCGTCTGCTCTGTGCTGTTTGCAATGGGCAGTGATTTGAAAAAATCCGCATTGCAGATGCTCAAGGATGCGTTTATCAACCTAATCTGTCTTTCCGCGATTATCGGCGTATTCTGCTTCGTGAATTCGATTTCTCTGCCGCAGCCTATTTTTGATGTGCTGCAGTATTCCGCAAATACAACTGTCTGCCTTTCCATGATTTACATTGGGTCTTTGCTGGCGGCGGCGAATGTGCGCGAAATCTTCAAGGATAAAAAGGTTTATATTTTCAGCTTCCTTACGCTGATTATTATGCCCATCATTACGAAGCTCATCTGCGGAACCTTCATGAGCGGCATGGCACTGAGCGTACTGGTGGTGCTGATGGGGACACCTGCGGCGGCGGCGTTGCCCTCCTTTGCCGATCTTTACGGCAATGATGAGAAGAGAGCATCGGAATATGCCTTTGTTTCCACAATTCTTTCTGTTATCACACTGCCGCTGGTGGCGCAGTTCCTGTGTCAATAAGGAGTGGGGCGAAAGCAGGACTTCGGCTTGCACGGATATGAAAATAAACAATAGGAAAAAAGAACTCTCTCCGGTTATTTGGGGAGAGTTTTTTGGATTGTACGGGCGGAAAAACAGCCTGCTTGTGCAGATTGTTCAAAAATAACAAAAATTGTATACAAAATTAGTACAACTGTGTGGAGGATGTGACTTGATTTTTGGAAACCCTTTCGTTTATACTTAGTTGTGGGACAGAATATGACTTGACCCGCAGGGAACGCATGAAAAATGATACACGTCGATTCCCCCTGCGCCATCAAAAACAGGGCTTTCTGGTGCAGAAGGATTTGGCTGTGTATTTGTTTTTTTCGGAGCTTTTCCGGCAGAACCGACCGGAGGGGTGCGAAGGGCGCTCCCGTGGGAACTGATTTTCCGCCCCGGCGGGAAGGAAGTTATATTCCGCATTTTTATTATTATCCACATTCTAAATTTTTTAAGAAACAGGGGGATTATTATGGCAAGTTTAATCTATCTGGCGCCTGTACTTGGTATCGTGGCGCTGCTGTTTGCTTTCGTCCTGGCAGGTAAGGTTAACAAAATGGACGAGGGTACAGACAGAATGCAGGAAATCGCTGCAAGCATCAGAGAGGGTGCAAGAGCGTTCCTGTCCGCAGAATACAAAATTCTGGTTATCTTCGCAGCTGTACTGTTTATTCTGATTGGCTTCGGCGTAAGCTGGCCTACAGCAATCTGCTTCGTTGTTGGTGCAATCTTCTCCACACTGGCAGGCTTCTTCGGTATGACAGTTGCAACAAATGCAAACGTAAGAACTGCAAACGCAGCTAGAACAGGCGGTATGAACAAAGCCCTGTCTATCGCATTCAGCGGCGGCGCAGTTATGGGTATGTGCGTAGTTGGTCTGGGCCTTCTGGGCGTAGGCGCAATCTATGTATTGACAGGCAATGCAGACATCCTGTTCGGTTTCTCTCTGGGTGCTTCCTCCATCGCTCTGTTCGGCCGTGTTGGCGGCGGTATCTACACAAAGGCTGCCGACGTTGGTGCTGACCTGGTAGGTAAGGTTGAAGCAGGTATCCCTGAGGATGACCCTCGTAACCCCGCAGTTATCGCCGATAACGTAGGCGACAACGTTGGTGACGTTGCAGGTATGGGTGCTGACCTGTTTGAATCCTATGTTGGTTCCGTTATCTCTGCAATCACACTGGGTCTGGTATACTACAGCGCAGAAGGCGCTCTGTATCCTCTGGTACTGGCAGCAGTTGGTATTCTGGCTTCCATCATCGGTACATTCTTTGTTAAGGGTGACGAAAACGCAAACCCTCACAAGGCTCTGAAGACAGGCTCTTATACAGCAGCAATTCTGGTTGCGATTGTATCTGTGATTCTGTCCAAAACCTGCTTTGGCAACATGAAGGCTGCCATCGCAGTTATCGCAGGTCTGATTGTTGGTCAGATTATCGGTATCATCACAGAAATCTACACCTCCGGTGACTACAAATCCGTTAAGAAGATTGCAGACCAGTCCGAAACAGGCCCTGCAACCACAATCATTTCCGGTCTGGCTGTAGGTATGGAATCCACAGCTATTCCCATCATCCTGATCTGCGTAGGTATCTACATTGCATACACCGTATGTGGTCTGTATGGTATCGCTCTGTCCGCAGTAGGTATGCTGGCAACAACAGGTATCACTGTAGCGGTTGACGCTTACGGCCCTATCGCCGATAACGCAGGTGGTATCGCAGAAATGGCAGGTCTGGATCATTCCGTAAGAAACATCACAGATAAGCTGGACGCAGTTGGTAACACAACAGCAGCTATGGGTAAAGGCTTCGCAATCGGTTCCGCAGCACTGACAGCACTGGCTCTGTTCGTATCCTATGCAGAGGCTGTTGGCCTGTCCACAATCGACATGCTGAATCCTCGTGTTATCATCGGTCTGCTGATCGGTGGTATGCTGCCCTTCCTGTTCTCCGCATTCACAATGCAGTCCGTAGGGAAAGCTGCATTTGAAATGATTGAAGAAGTAAGAAGACAGTTCCGTACCATCCCCGGCATCATGGAAGGTACAGGCAAGCCCGACTACAAGAAATGCGTAGAAATTTCCACAACAGCAGCACTGAAGGAAATGCTGGTTCCCGGTATCATGGCAGTTGCAGCTCCTCTGGTAGTTGGTCTGCTGCTGGGCGTTGATGCACTGGGCGGCCTGCTTGCAGGTGCTCTGGTAACAGGTGTTATGATGGCTATCTTCATGTCCAATGCCGGCGGTGCATGGGACAATGCGAAGAAGTACATTGAAGAAGGCAACCACGGCGGTAAAGGCTCCGATGCACATGCAGCAGCCGTTATCGGTGATACCGTTGGTGACCCCTTCAAGGATACTTCCGGTCCTTCCATCAACATCCTCATCAAACTGATGACAGTTGTATCTCTGGTATTCGCGCCTCTGTTCCTGGCAGTTGGCAGCCTGCTGTAATGAGATAAAACAAGATAAAGGGAAAGCAGCCCATTTTATGGGCTGCTTTTTTTCGTGCCGCAAAAGCGGTATTTTATGTCGAAAAAAAGGAAATGAAAGCTTTTATTTTGCGGTATGCGATGTATCAAAAAAGAGTGGGGCAAAAAATGTCCCGATTTTTTCAAAAAATACAAAATACACTCTTGTGCAACGGGGAAATTTGGGGTATTCTTAGCATAGGGAAGAATTTTCCTCGCGGCACAGAAGAGTTGCAAAAGTGGTAATTGTTTTTAACAGAATGTTTCTGCCTTGCTTTGCGGCAAGAGCAGGAATCAGAATTTACCCAAAATTGATTACAGGAGGTAATGAGTAATGAGCAAGAAATATGTTTATATGTTCAGCGAAGGCAACGCGGGCATGAGAAACCTGCTGGGCGGCAAAGGCGCTAACCTTGCTGAAATGACAAATCTGGGACTGCCTGTTCCTTATGGCTTCACCATTTCCACAGAGGCTTGTACGGAATACAACGAAGGCGGCAAGAAGCTGACAGATGAAATGATCGACCAGATTGAAGTTGCTCTGGCAAAGCTGGAGGAAATCGCAGGCAAGAAGCTGGGCGACCCCGAAAATCCCCTGCTGGTTTCCGTTCGTTCCGGTGCGAGAGCATCCATGCCCGGTATGATGGATACTGTTCTGAACCTTGGGCTGAATGATATTTCCGTAGAAGGTCTGGCAAAGAAGACAGGAAATACAAGATTTGCTTATGACTCCTACAGAAGATTTATCATGATGTTTGCAGACGTTGTTATCGGCGTTTCCAAATCCAAATTTGAAAGAAAGCTGGATGAATACAAGGAAAGTGTTGGCGCAAAATACGACACAGACCTGACAGCAGAGGATTTGAAAAAGGTAACTGCTATCTTCAAGCAGATTTATCTGGATGACCAGGGCAAGGAATTCCCTCAGAATCCCAAGGAACAGCTTCTGGAAGCAGCAATGGCTGTATTCCGCAGCTGGGATAACCCCCGTGCTTTCGTTTACAGAAGAATGAACGATATCCCTTACAGCTGGGGTACTGCCGTAAACGTACAGATGATGGTATTCGGCAATATGGGTAATACCTCTGGTACAGGTGTTGCCTTCACAAGAAACGCTGCTACAGGCGAAAAGGCTATGCTGGGTGAATATCTGGTAAACGCACAGGGCGAGGACGTAGTTGCCGGTGTTCGTACACCTAACCCCATTGCAAAGCTGAAGGAAGATATGCCCGGTGTTTACGATCAGTTCATGGATATCGCAAACACACTGGAAAAGCATTATAAAGATATGCAGGATATGGAATTCACCATTGAAGAAGGCAAGCTGTTCTTCCTGCAGACAAGAAACGGTAAGAGAACTGCAAACGCGGCTCTGAGAATCGCGGTTGAAATGGTAGACGAGGGTCTGATTACAACAGACGAGGCTCTGCTGAGAGTAGAACCCAAACAGCTTGACCAGCTGCTGCACCCTGCATTCGACCAGGCTGCACTGAAGGCTGCAAAGGCTCTGGGCAAGGGGCTGCCCGCATCCCCCGGCGCTGCCGCAGGTAAGATTTATTTCACAGCAGAGGAAGCAAAGGCTGCTGCAGAAGCAGGCGACAGAGTTATTCTGGTTCGTCTGGAAACCTCTCCTGAGGATATCGAAGGTATGGCAGCATCTCAGGGTATCCTGACAGTGCGTGGTGGTATGACCTCTCACGCAGCGGTTGTTGCGCGTGGTATGGGTACCTGCTGTGTATCCGGCTGCGAAGAAATCAAGATGAACGAAGAAGCAAAGACCTTTACACTGGGCGGCAGAACCTTCAAGGAAGGGGACTATATCTCTCTGGATGGCTCCACAGGCAACATCTACGGCGAAGATATTCATACCGTAAAGGCAGAAATTACAGGCAACTTCCAGACCTTCATGGCTTGGGCTGACGCGAAGAGAGTGCTGAAGGTTAGAACAAATGCCGACACACCCAACGATGCACAGACAGCAATCGACTTCGGTGCAGAGGGTATCGGTCTGACCAGAACAGAGCACATGTTCTTTGCGGCTGACAGAATCATGAAATTCAGAAAGATGATTATGTCCGATACCGTAGAGGAAAGAGAAGCGGCACTGGAAGGCATTGAGCCTTTCCAGAAGGATGACTTCAAGGGCATCTACAAGGCAATGCAGGAAAGACCTGTTACCATTCGTCTGCTGGACCCCCCTCTGCATGAGTTCATGCCTAACACAGAGGAAGAATTTGCACAGCTGGCTGAAATGACAGGCAAAACAGTGGAAGAACTGAAAATCAAGGCACGCAGTCTGCATGAGCTGAACCCCATGATGGGTCACAGAGGCTGCCGTCTGGCTGTAAGCTATCCCGAAATCGCAAGAATGCAGGCAAAGGCTATCATGGAAGCTGCTATCGAGGTTTCCGAGGAGGATGGCATCAACATTAAGCCTGAAATCATGATTCCTTTGGTTGGCGAAATCAAGGAACTGAAATATGTAAAGAATATCGTAGTAGAAACAGTAGAAAAGGTATTTGAAGCAAAGGGCAAGAAGCTGGATTATCTGGTTGGTACCATGATTGAAATCCCCAGAGCTGCACTGACAGCTGACCAGATTGCAACAGAGGCTGAATTCTTCTCCTTCGGTACAAACGACCTGACACAGATGACCTATGGTCTGTCCCGTGATGACGCAGGTAAGATTTTGGCTGACTACATCGACAAGAATATCTACGAGGTTGACCCTACTGCAAGACTGGACAGAGCAGGCGTTGGTCTGCTGATGCAGTGGGCAGTAGAAAAGGCAAAACCCGTTCGTCCCGACATCCATCTGGGTATCTGTGGCGAACACGGCGGCGATCCTTATTCTGTTGAATTCTGCCACCAGATTGGTCTGGACTATGTATCCTGCTCTCCCTACCGCGTACCTATCGCAAGACTGGCTGCGGCACAGGCACAGATTAACTTCCCTCGCTAAGGATTACATAGGCAATCAGGGAAGCATAGCAGTATAATAAGACATAATAAAAAGGGATAAACCCCAAAAAATGGGTTTATCCCTTTTTGAGTGCCTGCGATTTTTCGCGGAAACGGCAGGAAAGCATTGAAAAATGGGGAAAGGTGATGTACAATAGGCAACAGTGCGATTTTTTACAGAAGAAGGAGAGGAAGAAATGGCAAAGGAAAAGAAAAAGCTGCCCTTGGCGGCATATATTTTTGCAGGCCTGGTGCTGGGGATTCTGGCGGGGGCCGCATTGATGAAAACGCCTGAGATTGCGGTGGAATACATTAAGCCGTTCGGGACGTTATTTTTAAACTTAGTGAAATTCATTGTAGTGCCGATTGTACTGTTCTCGATTATGAGCGGTGTGATTTCCATGCAGGACATGCGGAAGGTTGGCAGTATCGGGGTGAAAACCGTTTGCTATTATATGTGTACAACGGCGATGGCAGTGCTGATTGGTCTGGTGATTGCGAACCTTTGCAAGGGATTTTTCCATCAGCTTGCGACATCGGGACTGGAATATGAGGCGGCGGAGGCACCGAGCTTTATCGAAACCATCGTGAATATTTTCCCGAATAACGCATTGGAGCCTATGGTAAACGCAAATATGCTGCAGGTTATCGTGATTGCGCTGTTCTTTGGGTTTGGCGCGATTGCGGTTGGCGAAAAAGGAAGGGCGTTTACGGAATTTGTAGAGAGCGCAAGTGCGATTTCCATGTATGTAATGGATACAATCATCAAGCTGAGCCCGATTGGCGTTTTTTGCTTGATTACACCTGTGGTAGCGGAAAACGGCCCCTCTGTATTGGGGGATTTGGCAACGGTGCTTCTGGTGGCGTATGCGGCGTATATTCTGCACATGGTGGTTGTGTATTCGCTGACGGTGAAGGCGATGGGCGGACTGAGTCCGATTCAGTTCTTTAAGGGGATGCTGCCGGCAATCCTGTTTGCATTTTCCAGTGCATCTTCCGTAGGGACACTGCCGCTGAATCTGGAATGTGTGCAGAAGCTGGGGGCGAAGAAGGATGTTGCAAGCTTTGTGCTGCCCTTGGGCGCGACCATCAATATGGATGGTACGGCAATTTATCAGGGCGTGTGCGTCATTTTTATTGCGACCTGTTTTGGGGTTGATCTGACGATTGGACAGCAGCTGACAATCATTCTGACGGCAACACTGGCATCTATCGGGACAGCAGGCGTGCCTGGGGCAGGGATGATTATGCTGGCAATGGTGCTGCAGAGCGTTGGCCTGCCCGTAGAGGGGATTGCGCTTGTGGCAGGGATAGACCGTATTTTTGACATGGGACGAACAACGGTAAACATTACAGGGGATGCGGCATGTACGCTTTGCGTTTCTAAGATGGAGGAGAAAAGACAGGCGCAGAAGGAGAAAACTGAGGCGTAAGAACAGAATAGACAGAAAAGGAACCCTGATGGCATGCCATTGGGGTTTTGCTTTTGGGGATTTTGCTGCATTATGATAGAAGAAACAGAGGGAAATGAGGAGGTCGAATCGGTGAAATTGCGGAAAAATCAAAGGTTTGAAAAGAAAAAGAGAAAAAGTGAAAAAAGGTGTTGACATTTTTCGGCAAGCGTGTATAATATATAAATGTTCCCGTGAAAACGGCGGAGCAAACTGAGAAAATCGAATCACAGAAATCGCAGAAGATTGAAAAGTTTTTAAATAAAAACATTGACAAGCGGACGCGAACCTGATATACTAATTTCTGCTGATGCGAAATATCAGCAAAAAGCACAAAAATAAAAATAAAAAAGTGCTTGACAAGAGAATGAAGATTTGATAAAATAATCTTCGCTGCTGAAAAAGCAGATTGATCCTTGAAAACTGAACAATGGATATGAATAAAC